>NZ_BAAGQL010000001.1:0-263562 GCF_054783495.1 Luteococcus sediminum
CGCCCGAGGGCAAGTCAACCGCGTCGATCACGTGGTAGTCGGGCAGGTTGAAGATCACGCTCGCAGCGTCACGCAGCAAGCACATAGGCTCGGTCACAGCTCGTGGTCCTTGTCCGGGAGGATGCTTCGCAACACCCATCCCAGCGCAAGGCCACGAGCCCTTGCATCAACGACCCACCACGCTCAACTACGAGTAGCCCAGTATGCTCCGTCCTGGACTTGAATTTCTTCGCATGAAATCTGTAAGTTCGCCTGAAAGGTCCCCAGAAAAAGTCCTCCATCTCTCTCGTAGAGTGAAGAATCGAAGGACGTATTCCACGTCCGTCATCTCCGAATATGCTGCGGACTGCTCGTTGTGAATCTTTAGGCGATCGCGTAGGAATGGAGGCTCTTCACAATCCAGGGTGTAGATCCGGTCTGAATCCGCCTGCTTCGAGCAGTGATCTGGCGATGTAGTGGGTGAGGTTGCGGAAGCCGAGGGCGGTGCCGCGGAGGTGTTCGAGGCGGCCGTTGATGGCTTCCGTGGGGCCGTTGCTGGAGCCTGGGTGGTCGAAGAACGCGAGGATGTCATCACGGCGCTTGGCCAGTGTCCTGCCGAGCTTGGCTACCTCGATCAGGCTGCTGGGGACTGCGGAGCCGAGAGCGTCGATGAGCCGTGCCATCGCCGTCTTGCCTTGGGCGCGGCTGGTGGTTCGGTAGGCGACGATCATGGCTTGGTAGACACCCCAGGTGGCTTCGACTTCGATGTGCTGGTCATCGGCGAACAGGGCATCGAGTCGGGTCTGCTGCTTGTCAGTGAGCAGGTTGGCGCCAGTGTGGAGCGTTCTCCTGGCTTGGTAGAGCGGGTGGTGTTTGCGGCCTCGGCTGCCGTGCAGTGAGATCTGGACGCGACGTCGGCAGGTATCGAGGGCGTCGCCCGCCAGCCGAATCACGTGGAACGGATCCATTACCGTCACCGCCGTGGGGACCTCTTCCGTGGCGGCGGTCTTGAAGCCGGTGAAACCGTCCATCGCCACGATCTTCACTCCGTCTCGCCAGGTCTGGGGTTGTTCCGCGAGCCAGGTCTTGAAGGCCTGCTTGGATCGGCCCTCGACCATCGCCAACAGTCTCGACGGCCCGGTGCCCGTGCTGACCGGGGTCAGGTCGATGACCACGGTGACGTACTTGTCCCCGCGTCGGGTATGACGCCACACGTGCTCATCAACACCGACGACCGTCACCTTGTCGAGTCGGCCGGGCTTGTCGATGAGGAGTCGTTGGCCTTCAGCCAGGACAGCATCATTGGCGGTGTTCCACGCGACTCCCAGTGCGGCCGCGATGCGGGTCATGGACAGGTGGTTGACCACCAGCGCTTCCAGCGCCCACCGCAACGCGCCGTTCGACAAGCAGGAGCGCGGCTGCGCCGCGCCGGTGATGTTCTGGCGCCACACGTGGCCGCATTCGGTGCAGTGGTAGCGGCGCAGGCGAACGTGGAGGGTGGTGGGGCGCCACCCGAACGGGACATGCGCAAGTTCACGGACGACGCTGTCACGTGGTGTTCCGTGGCAGCCGCAACGATGACACCAGTCATCCGGCTGGACCGGCCGGCAGGCTAGCACCGCCTTGGCAGGGGTGATGTGTTGCCCGGTCACGGCCAGGCCGAGGTCGTCGATGCGGCAGAACGTGGTCACGTCAGGCGCGGTGAAGGTAGCGTGGTCCATGTCGAGGTCTTCTGGATGGCGAGCGTGAGAAATTCCATCATCAGGGGACCTCGATCCCTGTCACCAGCCCCTCGGCGACCACCGGCCTACACCCTCATCTGTGAAGAGCCGGAATGGATGCTGTGAGAGCTCAAGGAGTAGGTCATTTAGTTCCCCAGCGAACGCGACATTCCTGAGTTCTTGATTATTCAGGGGCTGGCCGCCAGTGTTGAGGCGCATGAAGACTTCATGTTTCACCCACTCTTGACTTTGGCGCATGATGATGACGGTGCGAAGTGGTCGCATTTGAAGGGTAAGCTGAACGGAGTTTGGTAGATCGGAGAATCTGCAATCATTGAATTCTTCGAGAAATGTCAATCCAGAAAGAGGATAGCCATCATCTATGTAAGTTGCGATCGCTGTGAGGCGTTGCTTGCCATCGATGGCGAGGTACTTTCCTTGTCTGTCCTCCGCCAGATAGACTGGTGGAACAGGGGCATTGATCAGAAATGATTCAATTAGGCGGGATTTTCGGTCACGATCCCAACGATTGCGACGCTGGAATTTTGGGCTGAGGTCCAGTGATCCACCGTTCGCGAGGCTATGAATGTTCATGAGAGCGAGTTCGTTGGATTGAATGACGAGGCCATTTTCGCTAAGTAGCTCGTTGGGGTTGGGTACTAGTTGGGGCATGTTCTTCTCCTGGTGGAACAGGCAATCTCATGAGTTGAGGCGCCGCTCGACCTGACTGTAGCTCAACAGTGATGACGAGGTGCGGAGACTGACGTAATGGCTTCAGGGCAGATCAAGAGGTGGGGGGGTCCCCTGTGGGGAGACCAATCACGTGCGCTTGCTTAGCGGCTTATCGAAGTCCAGCGAATCCGTGGTGCTTGAGGTCGTATCTGCCTAAGGATTGGAAAGGCGCCCCCACCATTGCGGTGGGGGCGCCTTCGTCGTGCGGGGAGGGTGGACCGGGACTCAGTGGTTGCCGCCGTCGCCGGCGATCTCGTCGCGGTTGCCCGACCACAGCACGTGGTACATGCCGTCGCCGTCGATGCGCTTGTAGGTGTGCGCACCGAAGTAGTCGCGAAGGCCCTGGGTGAGCGCGGCATTCAGGCGCGGGGCGCGGGCCTGGTCGTAGTAGGCCAGGGCCGAGCTGAAGCCGGGCACCGGCACGCCGGCGGCGATCGCGGTGCCGATCACGCGACGCCAGGCATCCTGGGCGTCGGCCAGGCCGGCCTTGATCGAGGGGGCCTCGAGCAGGGTCACCAGGTTGTTGGCGGCGTACTCGTTGCTGATGCGGTCCAGCAGCTTGGCGCGGATGATGCAGCCGTCGCGCCAGATCTTGGCGACGGCGGCGACGTCGATGTCCCAGCCGTACTCCTGGGCAGCGACGCGGATCTCGTCGAGGCCCTGGGCGTAGGCGATCACCTTCGAGGCCCACAGCGCCTGGCGGATGTCCTCGGTGAAGGCCTTGACGTCGTCGACCGTGAGCGAGCCGTCGGGGCCCTGCAGTGCGGCCTGGGCGTGCTCGCGCAGCTCGGGGCTGGAGCTGATGGCGCGGGCGAAGACGGCTTCGCTGATGGCATTGACCGGCACGCCCAGCTTCAGGGCGGACTGCACGGTCCAGGTGCCGGTGCCCTTCATGCCGGCCTGGTCGACGATCATCTCGACCAGCGGCTTGCCGGTGCGCTTGTCGACGTGGCGCAGCACGTCGGAGGTGATCTCGATCAGGTAGGAGTCCAGGTCGCCGGTGTTCCACTCGGCGAAGACATCGGCCATCTGGGTGTGGTCGAGCCCGGCGGCCTTCATCAGCGTGTAGGCCTCGCCGATGAACTGCATGTCGGCGTATTCGATGCCGTTGTGCACCATCTTGACGAAGTGGCCCGCACCGTCGGTGCCGATGTAGGTGCAGCAGGGCTCGCCCTCGTACTGGGCCGAGATCTTCTCCAGGATCGGACCCATCGACTCGTAGGCCTCCTTGGTGCCGCCGGGCATCATCGACGGACCCTCCAGGGCACCGACCTCGCCACCGGAGATGCCGCAGCCCACGAAGTGCAGGCCGGCGGCGCGGACCTTCTCCTCGCGGCGGATGGTGTCCTCGTAGAAGGCATTGCCGCCATCGACGATGATGTCGCCGTCCTCCAGCAGCGGGATCAGCTGGTCGATGACGGCATCGGTGCC
This sequence comes from Luteococcus sediminum, assembly GCF_054783495.1. Taxonomy (NCBI): domain Bacteria; kingdom Bacillati; phylum Actinomycetota; class Actinomycetes; order Propionibacteriales; family Propionibacteriaceae; genus Luteococcus; species Luteococcus sediminum. The sequence goes on from NZ_BAAGQL010000001.1 coordinate 3,864, forward strand.
CTTTCCGGCCTGCACCATGATGACGATGCGGCGGGGGCGCTCCAGCGAGGCGACGAAGTCCTCGATCTTCTCCGAGGCGATGAAGGTGCCCTCGGTGCCGTGCTCGGCGATGACCTCCTCGGTCTTGGCATAGGTGCGGTTGTAAATGGCGACGCTGAAGCCCTTGTGCGCCATGTTGCGGGCCAGCGACGAGCCCATGACGGCCATGCCGATCACGCCGACGTCGGCCAGGGCCTTCGCGTCGGTGGCAGCAGTGGTGGTCTCGGTCATCGAATCTCCATTCGGTCGGGGCAGGGGCCGCGGCACGGCTGCGTACCGAAGCCTTACGGGGACCAGTCCATCATTGCGGTCAAGCCGCACCGAGCCATTGCCACATGTTGTCGCTTCCGCCGGCTCCCAGACGCGTGCTCCCAGAATCTTTGTGGCAAGGGAGTTCACCGTTCCATGCGGACTTGCACTCTGTTGCCACCCGGTGGGGCCGGGCCTAGGCTCAAGCCATGAGCGACGCCAGGCCCGAGGACAGCAAGCCCGCCACCATCTACCAGGTGGCGGAGGCGGCCGGCGTGAGCCCCTCGACGGTCTCGCGCGCCTTCTCGCGCCCCGGCCGGGTGAGCGACCAGACCGCCGCCCGGATCCACCAGATCGCCCAGGAGCTGGGCTACCGCACCGAGGCCGTCTTCCGGGCCGAGCGTCCCGCCCGTACCCGGATGATCGGGCTGGCGATCAGCGACATCACCAATCCCTTCTACTTCAACATCATCCGTGGCGCGGAGAAGGCGGCCACCGATGCCGGCTTCTCCATCGTCCTGGCCGATGCCCAGGAGTCGGCCGAGCTGGAGAAGACCTTGCTGGACCGCACCCTGCAGGTGGTCGACGGACTGGTGGTGGTCACCTCACGACTGTCCGACACGGCCCTGCGCGGGGTGAGCAAGAAGGTCCCGACCGTGGTGTTGAACCGCCAGGTGATGGGCCTGCCCTGCATTGGCACCGACAATGCCCGGGGGATGCGCCGCGCGCTGGAGCATCTGGGGGAGCTGGGGCATCGCCACATCGCCTACGTGGCCGGACCCGAGGCGGCCTGGGTGGACGGGATGCGGTGGCGAGCCTTCCGCGAGGCCTGCCAGGAGCTCCAGCTGGAGGACATCCGCTACGGCCCCGTCGTCCCGACGGTGAAGGGCGGACTGCAGGCAGCGTCCGAGATCGGATCGAGGGGCGAGACCGCGGTGGTCTGCTACAACGACCTGGTTGCCATCGGGGTGCTGCGTGGGCTGTCCATGCGCGGGATCGACGTGCCGGGCAGGATCTCGGTGATCGGCTTCGACAACACCTTCGCCTCCGACCTGGTCACGCCGACGATCACCACCGTCGCCTCGCCCCTGCGCCAGCTCGGCGAGCACGGCGTCAATGCCGTGCTCGCCATGATCAGGAAGCAGCGCCCGATGGGGCCCTCGATGGCGATGATGCCGATGGAGCTGGTGGTGCGGGAGTCGACCGCTCGGCTCAGCGCTGCGAGTTGAGCTTGAACAGGATCTCGCCGGCATTGGGGACCACCAGCGTGCCGGGCACCTTCGCCTCGGCCTCGAGGTCGATCGAGTCGGGGTCCAGGTAGCCCAGGTTCACCTGGCGGCAGACCTCCTCGGGGATTGCGGTGGCCAGCGTCACCGTGAGCCGGTTGGTCTCCACGCCGGTCTCAACATCGTAGGTGCCGGCGCCGCGCACGTGCGTCGAGTGGGCGAGCACGCCCTTGGGCACGTCGCTGAAGCGGTCCCACTGCTTGGTGAAGTACTCGATGCAGTGGTAGCCGATCTCGTGGATCTCGCGGTGCACCTCGGAGACCTCGGTGACGTGGGGGGCGTAGATGACCACTTCGCCGCCGTCGGCCATGGCGGGCTGGGCCTTGTAGCAGCCCTTGGCCGCGGTCCAGATGTCGTCATAGCGGGTCGGCATGCAGGCGATCACCTTCTGCAGGGGCTCGTCCAGCCAGGTGATGTGGCTGTCGGCGGCCACCTGGGCCATCGCGGCCCAGGCGTCCTCGCTGGTGCCGAAGGCGGCGGCCTCGAGCTCTCCCGAACCGGACTCGACCACCAGGCACAGGGCCAGCTTCTCGTTCTCGATCAGGTCGGTGCCGGCATTGATGATGCGTCGCATCGGGGTGATGCCCTGGGTGCCGATCACCTTCTCGACGCCGAGCAGCGCCCCGACCCAGTGGCTCAGGTCGATCGCGTCGTGGGTGGCGCAGCCGGGGATGAAGTACTTGTTGCCGCCCGAGATGCCGACCACCTCGTGCGGGAAGACCGGCCCGATCACGATGTTGTAGTCGGCCTCGACCACGTGGCGGTTGATCTCGACGTCGACCGCCACCTCCTGCGCGCCCTCGCTGAGCTCCTTGATGGTGGCCGCGTCCAGCGTGCCCACCTTGACGATCATCGACGGGTCCTGCCACTCGTGGTTGACCACGCGCAGGCCGGGGTAGGCCTCCTCGAGGCTGGCGGGCTGGCCCTCGCCGCCGACGCCGAACCAGGCATCGATCTCGTCGGACTCCATGTAGGAGTGGGTTCCCAGGGCGATGACGGCGGTCATCTCGGCGACGCGGCCCGCCAGCTGGGCGTGGACGTGGCGCAGCACCATCGGCAGCGGCATCGAACGGGTGCCGTCGGGGACCACCAGCACCACCTTCTTGCCGTCCAGAGGCAGCGGGGCGAGATTGCGCTCGACGAAGGCGGTGAAGTCGGCCTCAGCAATGTGCTGGTGGGCTCCGCCGATGGACTCGACAGGGATCTGGGTGGTCATGCGGCCAGTCAAGCGGCATGGCAGCCGGGCCTGCAAGCAGTTGCCCCGCCTTGCCCCGGGCCGGGGCCGGACTCAGCGACGGGCAGGGCAGAGCTCGGGTTCCGGCCCCAGTCGTGCCTCCAGCCCCGAACGCACCCGGGGCCACTCGTCACGCAGGATGCTGAAGTAGTCCACGTCGGCCACCGTCCCGTCGGCGGCGGGACGAAAATGGCGCAGGGTTCCCTCGAAGTGGGCCCCCAGGCGCTCGATCGCGCGGTGAGAGCGGGTGTTGCGGTGGTCGCAGCGCAGGGCGACGCGGCCCACGCCGAAGACCTCGAAGGCGTGCTCCAGCAGCAGCAGCTTCGCGGCGGGGTTCACCGCGGATCCCCAGACGTGGCGGGCGTAGATGGTGTTGCCGATCTCGACCTTGAGCCCGTCGACCAGGTCGTAGAAGCAGGTGCGCCCCACCAGTCCACCGTCGTGCTCCACGGCGAAGGCGAGGGTTGCCGGGGCGTCAACCAGGTCGCGGAGGTGGACCGCCATGGCGGCATCGGTCGCCGGCAGCGGCACGCCCATGCCGGCCCAGGACTGCTCGTCCACGATCGCCCGGAACCCAGTGGCGTCGGCGGGGGAGAGGGGACGCAGCGTGGTGCTGCCGTGCTGCAAGGCCAGGTGGTGCTCCATCCCTGCACAGTAACGGGGCCGCCGGACCGGACGCCGGTAGTCTCGGGGGCATGGTGGAGCCAACCCCGTCCCCCGCCCCGCGCCCGGCCAGCATCGGTGCGTGGCCAGACCTGCAACACGTGGCAACCGATGGAAAGTGTCACAGGCAGCGGGAAGCATGACGGCCATGGCACCGGCAATGACGCTCCACCCAGACCGACTCTTCCCCGCAGATCCCACGACGCGCGAGATCGCGCGTCGCCTCTACGACGAGGTCAAGGACCTGCCCATCATCTCGCCCCACGGCCACGTGCCCCCGGCCTGGATCGCCGACGACCTGCCCTTCGGCAACCCCACCGAGCTGCTCATCACGCCCGACCACTACGTGAACCGTCTGATGCACGCCAATGGCGTCGAGCTGTCCACCCTGGGCGTGCCCGTCGGCACCGAGATGAGCCAGGAGCAGTCGCGCGAGGCCTGGCGCACCTTCTGCTCACACTGGAGCGACTACAACGGCACCGCCATGCGCTACTGGATGCAGGACCAGCTGGTCGGCATCTTCGGCATCGACCAGCGTCCCACCGCCGAGACCGCCGACGCCATCTACGACACCATCGACGCGAAGCTGGCCACCCCCGAGATGCGCCCGCGCGCCCTGATGGACAGCTTCGACATCTCCTTCATCGCCACCACCGACGACCCCTGTGACGACCTGCACCACCACGAGAAGATCGCCGCCGACGAGGACTTCACCCGACGCGTGGTGCCGACCTTCCGTCCCGACAAGTACCTCGAACCGAGCCACAAGGACTGGAACGAGCTGGTCGACCAGCTCGGCGAGGCCGCGGGCCTGCAAATCACCAGCCACGCCGACTACACGGCCGCCATGGAGCAGCGCCGGGCCTTCTTCAAGGACCACGGTGCGGTCTCCACCGACCACTCCCACGCAGACCTGGGCACCGTGGAGCCCGACCCGGTCGAGGCGGCCAAGCTCTTCGACCTGGCGCGACGCAAGGAGGCCAGCCAGGAGCAGTGCACCCAGCTGCGTCGCCACCTGCTCACCGACCAGGTGCGGATGGCCACCGAGGACGGGCTGACCATGACCCTGCACCCGGCCGTCGCCCGCGGGCACGACCATGCCGCTACCGAGAAGTACGGCGCCGATGTCGGCAATGACATCCCCGTGCGCCTCGAGGTGACCCGGGCACTGGAGCCGGTGCTCAATGCCTACGGCAACCACCCCAACCTGAACCTGGTGCTGTTCACCCTGGACGAGGACAACTTCAGCCGCGAGATCGCGCCGCTGGCCGGCTGGTACCGCAGCCTCTACATCGGGGTGCCGTGGTGGTTCATCGACGCCCCGGAGTCGATCATGCGCTTCAAGCAGGCCACCACCGAGATGGCCGGTTTCAGCCGCCTCTCGGGGATGATCGACGACACCCGCGCCTTCTGCTCGATCCCCGCCCGCCACGACATGTCGCGCCGTCTCGACTGCGCCCACCTGGCAGGACTGGTGGCCACCCACCGCCTCGACGAGGACGAGGCAGCCGCCACCGCCGTCGCACTCGTCTCCGACAACCCGAAGAAGGTGTTCAAGCTGTGACCACGTTGACCCGAGCCGAGCATGGTCGTCCCGTGGCCCCGGTGCGCATCGTCCACCTGGGAATCGGCAACTTCACCCGGGCCCACCAGGCCTGGTACACCGAGCACGCCCACGACGCCGACCAGTGGGGCATCGCCGCCTTCACCGGCCGCTCCCCGCACATCGCCGAGACCCTGCGCCCCTCCGAGGGGCTCTACCAGCTGTGCGTCGCCGATCCCGAGGGTGACCGGGTGGAGGTGATCAGCTGCCTGTCGGCCGTGCACGCCGCCGACGAGCTCGAGGCGTGGCGCGGCTACTTCGCCGACCCGCAGCTGGCGATCGTCACCTCGACCATCACCGAGGCGGGATACCTGCGCAATTCTGCCGGTGACCTCGACCTGGCCGACCAGCAGCTGGCCGCCGACCTGGCCGCCCTGCGCACCGATCGGAAGGCCGAGGTCAGCACGGCCCCGGCCAAGTTCGTCGCGGGCCTGCTGGCGCGCCGCGAGGCCGGCGCGGGGCCGATCACCTTCTGCCCCTGCGACAACATCCCCGAGAACGGGCCCATGGTGAAGCACATCGTGCGCCAGGCCGCAGCGGAGGTGGACGAGACGCTCGCGGAATGGGTCGACGAGAACGTCGGTGTCGTCACCACCATGGTGGACCGGATCACGCCGCGCACCACCGACGAGGACCGCGCGCGGGTCGCCGACCAGACCGGCATCGAGGACCCCGCCCTGGTGATCACCGAACCCTTCTCCGAGTGGGTGCTGGCCGGTGACTTCGTCGCCGGACGCCCCGCCTGGGAGGACAGGGGCGCGCGCTTCGTCGACGACGTCGTCCCGCACGAGGCCCGCAAGCTCACCCTGCTCAACGGCTCGCACTCGCTGCTGGCCTATGCCGGCTCGATCCGCGGCCACGAGACGGTCTTCGACGCGATCAGCGACGAGGTGGTGCTCGGCTGGGTCAACGAGTTCTGGGACGACGCCGTCAAGCACCTCACCCTGCCCGAGCAGGAGCTCGCCGACTACCGCGAGGCCCTGCTGGCCCGCTACCGCAACCCGCGCATCAAGCACCTGCTGGCCCAGATCGCGGCCGACGGTTCGCAGAAGGTGCTGATCCGTCACGCCCCGACCATCAAGGCCGCCCTGGTCCAGGACGAGGTTGCCGAGGGCGCCACCCGCGCCGTCGCAGCCTGGGTGCTGCACCTGCGCGGCCACGGAGCCCCGGTCAACGACACCCGAGCCGACGAGGTCACCGCCCTGGTGGGTGGCGACGAGCAGGATGCGGCCCAGCGGGTCCTCGACTACCTCGACATCGATGACGAGCGCATCACCGAGGCCGTCGTGCGCCAGATGGGCGAACTGCAGGCCTGAGGCACAAGCCCCTCACACGACCGGCGATGGTGCCCCACTCACGGGTCCGGCACCATCGCCACCAACACGAACGAACTGGAGAACACATGTTGAAGCTTCGCGAGGACGCCCAGTGGTCGATGGTGGTTCCCACCAGCATCGGGATCCGCATCACCCCCGAGAACCGTCAGAGCGTCCACGTGAGCGACCGCTACCTCATGCAGGCCACCTCGGCCGAGGCGAATGTCGCCGCGATCTCCTCCTACCTGGGCGAGCCCGCCAAGGTGCTCACCGCCTTCGTGGAGGGCTCCCCGATCAGCGCCCTGATCAAGTCGCAGCTGCGCGCCCGCGGCATGGCCTATGAGGGCCCCGAGGTTCCCCAGGGTGACGCGTGGGGTTTTCGTCACCAGTTCAACATCGCCGACTCCGGCTTCGGTGGCCGCGCGCCGCGGGTGTGGAATGACCGCGCCGGCGAGGTCGGCCGTGAGCTGAGCATCGAGGACTTCGACCTCGACCGCATCTTCGGCACCGAGGGCGTCAAGATCCTGCACATGTCCGGTCTGGTGGCCAGCCTGTCGCCCAAGACCAGCGCCTTCTGTGTCGAACTGGCCAAGAAGGCCAAGGAGCACGGCACCCTGGTGAGCATGGACATGAACTACCGCGCCTCCTTCTGGAAGGGCCGCGAACAGGAGCTGTCCGCCGCCTTCCACGCCATCGCCGAGCAGTGCGATGTCCTGTACGGCAACGAGGAGGACTTCCAGCTCTGCCTGGGCATCGAGGGCCCCGAGGCCGGCGGTGACGAGATCAACGGCCAGATCGACGGCTTCAAGCAGATGATCGGCCGAATCAAGAAGGCCTACCCGCAGGCCTCGATGATCGGGACCTCGCTGCGTGAGGTGGTCAGCGCCAACCACCACAAGTGGGGGATGGTGCTGTGGAGCGACGCCCAGGACGCGGCCGGTGAGTTCAGCGTCCAGGAGCTGCGTGACATCGACGTCCTGGACCGTATCGGGGGCGGTGACGGCTCGGTCGGCGGCGTCCTCTACGGCGTGCTGCAGGGCTGGGGCGTGGAGAAGTGCGCCCAGTTCGGCTGGGCCACCGGTGCCATGGCCGCCACCAGCCTGACCGACAATGCGGCCCCCGCCGACGAGGCCCAGGTGTGGTCCATCTTCGAGGGCAATGCCCGCGTCCAGCGGTGAATTACTGCCTGTAGTTGACCAGGGCCAGTGCCCCGCGGGATCCAGATCCTGCGGGGCACTGCCGTGTGGTCAGGGCTTTTGTCGCTATGGTTCCCGAAATCACCAGTTATCCACCCCCCGGGGTGGAAAATCTGGTGAAAAGCGGCGTGTTATTTCGCTGTCGGTGGATCGGCTCGCCCTGGGGCTGGTCGGATGTCCAGCGTCTAACGGGTCGGAAGGGCCGGAACCGTTGCAAGGGGCCGGGCCCGACCAGTCAGGCCTCGGAGCAGACCGAAGCCACAGTGCAGTCAACCTCAGGAGACATCATGCGCAAGACCCTCGCAGCCGCCGCCCTCGGAGGCGCCCTGGTGCTCGGCGCACCCCAGATCGCCAATGCCGAGACCGCCACGCCGGAGCCCACCGCCACGGCCACCGAGCACACCACCACGACCGTCGAGCACAAGGATCGCACCGGACTGTGGGGCCTGCTGGGCCTGGCCGGTCTGGCTGGCCTTGCCGGCCTGAAGAAGAAGCCCGAGCAGCACGTCGTGCGCGAGCGCCGCACCGAGCCCGTGCGCACCACCCCGGTGCACACCGAGCGCCACGATGCCACCCACACGAGCGCCCCCGAGGGTGCGCACCTGCGCAAGGACACCACGCACACCACCAACACCACCCCGGACACCACCAACACCACCCCGGGCACCCACCTGGACAACGACACCCGTCGCGGCCTCTGAGCCAGCGCGGGCAGTCGCCACACGAAGCGGCCCTCCAGACCTGGTCTGGAGGGCCGCTTCGTGTGCACTACCTGGGGCGGGGTGGATCAGCCCACGGGCTGCAGTTCCTGTCCGGCCGGCAGGTCCGAGCGGCGCTGCAGGCGACCGTCGTAGATGTCCTGGTCGAGCACGCCCTCGCGCTTGGCGACGATCGTCATCACCGCGGCCTGGCCGGCCACATTGGTGGCGGTCCGGGCCATGTCGAGGATCGGGTCGATGGCCAGCAGCAGGCCGACGCCCTCCAGCGGCAGGCCCAGCGTGGACAGGGTCAGTGTGAGCATCACGATCGCGCCGGTCAGGCCCGCCGTGGCGGCAGAGCCGACCACCGAGACGAAGGCGATCAGCAGGTAGTCGCCGATCCCCAGCGGGATGTCGAAGAGCTGCGCGACGGTGATCGCCGCCAGCGCCGGGTAGATCGAGGCGCAGCCGTCCATCTTGGTGGTGGCGCCGATCGGGGCGGCGAAGGAGGCGTAGTCACGCGGCACGCCCAGGTTGTCGACCACATTGGCTTGGGTGACCGGCAGCGTGCCCACCGAGGAGCGGGAGACGAAGGCCAGCTGGATGGCCTGGCCGGCGCCCTTGAAGAAGCGCAGCGGGCTCAGGCCGTGCACCTTGAGCAGGATCGGGTACATCACGAAGACCACCAGGGCGCAGCCCAGGTAGATGTCCAGGGTGAAGATGCCCAGCGGCTGCACCAGGTCCCAGCCGTAGCTGGCCACGGCCTTGCCGATCAGGCCAGCCGAGCCGATGGGGGAGAGCAGGATCAGCCACCAGGTGAGCTTCTGGAAGATCTCCAGCCCGGCGCGCGAGAAGTTGACGAAGGGGGCGGCGGTCTCCTCGCCGATGGCCAGTGCTGCAGCGCCCAGGGCGATGCCGATGACCACGATTTGCAGCACATTGAAGCTGAGCTTGCTCTCGACGGTGGCGCTGGTGCCCTCACCGGAGAGCTCGGAGCTCACCTGCAGGCCCAGGATGTTGTTGGGCACCAGCGACTTGAGGAAGTCCAGCCAGCTGCCCTGGGTTCCGACGGCCTGTGCCTCGGCGGTGGAGATGGTGGCGTGGGCTCCCGGATCGGTCAGCAGGCCGATCACCAGGGCGATGCCGACGCTCAGGGCGGCGGTGATGCCGAACCAGACCAGGGTGGTGGCGGCCAGCTTGGCGGCATTGTTCACCTGGCGCAGGTTGCTGATGCTCACCACCAGGGCGAACAGCACCAGCGGGACGACGACCACCTTCAGCAGGCTCACGAAGATGGAGCCGACGGTGGTCAGCAGTTCGGTGAGCCAGGCCAGCTCAAAGGTCCGGGCGAGGTAGCCCAGGATGATGCCGACGGCCAGGCCGACGAAGACCTTGGCCCAGAAGGGGATGGAACGACGCTCAGAGCGCTGCGGACTGGACGTGACGGGGGTGGAGGGCAAGACGGGACCTTTCGGGACGAGACGTGGACGGGACCTGGGCGTCCCGACACCCCGTGGTCTTGCGTCGCCCCTGGTCGATGGTCCGGCGCTCCCAGAACCGGCGGGCGGTGCCTGCTGCCATGGGTGCGCCTCCTTCATCGGCACTGGGCGCCGTGATGCGCTCCAAGTGACCACAACGACCTCCGGGAGGCATTCTATTCCCGCGCCTTCGACATGGATGCGGGAGCTTGCCTTCCGCTGGTCGCGTGGCATAGGAGAAGACCATGGAGCACAACTACCTCGAGCTGGACGTCTTCAGCACCGGAGCCTTCACCGGCAACCCGCTGGCGGTGATCGGCGAGGCGGACGGCCTGACGGACGAGCAGATGGCGGGCATCGCCCACTGGACCAACCTGTCGGAGACCACCTTCCTGCTGGAACCCACCCGCGCCGAGGCCGACTACCGGGTGCGGATCTTCACCCCGAACACCGAGTTGCCCTTCGCGGGCCATCCCACGCTCGGCACCGCCGGGGCCTGGCTGGAGCTCGGGGGACAGCCGCGCCGAGCGGGCGTCGTGGTGCAGGAGTGCAGCGCAGGGCTGGTGGAGGTGCGCGTCGACGGCGACGAGCTTGCCTTCGCCTCGCCGCCCTGCACCCGCACCGGTGAACTGGAGCCCGAGGTGCTGGCCCGCACCCTGGAGGGTCTGGGGCTGGCCGAGGACGAGGTGGTGGCCCACGGCTGGGGCGTCAACGGGCCCCTCTGGCAGCTGCTGCAGCTGCGCGGTGCCGACGCGGTGCGTGCCGTGCGCCGGGGCCCCTTGCCCGAGGGTGCCCACGTGGGGCTGGTGGGGCTGGAGCGCCAGCCGGCCGGCCACCTGGTGGAGATCCGGGGCCTCACCGACCTGATCGAGGACCCGGTGACCGGGTCACTCAATGGTGCGATGGCGCAGTGGCTGAGGGCCCGGCAGGTGGTTCCGGAACGCTATGTGGCCAGCCAGGGAGGACAGGTGCGACGGGCCGGACGGGTCAGCATCGTCGACGACGGCACCCACATCTGGGTGGGTGGTGGGGCCGATGTGCGGGTGAGGGGACGGCTGACCACCTGAGCCGATCCAAGACCGTCAGGAAGCAGTGGCCCGGTGCGCTTGCGGCAGACCGCCGCGCACCGGGCCTGTCCTGTCAGCGGGAGTGCGTGCGCACACCCTTCCAGAAGGTCGCCACCACCGGATCGGGCAGTTCGCGCCCGTGGTACGGGTTGTTGCGGCTGCGCGAGGCGGAGGCCTCCCGGTCGACCGTGCCGCGCGCCGTCGGGTCCACCAGCACCAGGTTCGCGGCCGAACCGGGCACCAGCGCCTGCGCCTGGAAGGCGTCGACGCCGCCGATCCGGGCCGGGGTGGTGCTCATCCGCTGCACGAGGGTCTCCCAGTCCATCCGCCCGGTCTCGACCATGGTCTCCATCACCACCGCCAGCGCCTGCTCCAGACCCAGCATGCCGGGACGGGCGTCGACGAAGGCGTGGTCCTTGTCCTGCGCGGCATGCGGCGCGTGGTCAGTGCCCACGACGTCGATGGTGCCGTCGGCCAGGGCCTCGCGGACCGCCTCGATGTGCTCGTCGGTGCGCAGCGGCGGGTTCACCTTGTAGGTGGTGTCATAGCCCTCCAGCTCGCGCGTGCCCAGCAGCAGGTGGTGTGGGGTCACCTCGGCGGTGACGTCGATGCCGCGCTTCTTGGCCCAGCGCACCACCTCGACGCCCTCGGCGGTGGAGATGTGGCACACGTGCAGGCGGGAGCGGGTCAGCTCGGCCAGCTGCACGTCGCGGGCGATGATGACGCTCTCGGCCACGGCTGGCCAGCCGCCCAGGCCCAAACGACCCGAGATCTCGCTCTCGTGGCAGCAGGCCCCGGGGCCTGCCAGGGAACCGTCCTGGGAGTGCTGGGCGATGACCCCGCGCAAGGGGCGCACCCATTCCAGGGCCCGGCGCATCAGCAGCGGGTCCTGCACGCACATCCCGTCGTCACTGAAGACGCGCACCGCTGCACCGGAGCGGGCCATCAGCCCCATCTCGGCCAGCTCGGCGCCCTTGAGCCCCTTGGTGACCGCGCCGATCGGCTGCACGAAGCAGGAGCCGTCGCGTTCGCCGAGCAGCTTGATCCACTCGGCCTTCTCGGCGTCGTCGGTGACCGGCTGGGTGTTGGCCATGGCGAAGACGGCGGTGTAGCCGCCACGCGCCGCCGCCCGGGTACCGGTGGCCACCGTCTCGGCGTCCTCGCGGCCGGGCTGGCGCAGGTGTGTGTGCAGGTCCACCAGACCGGGCAGCGCCAGCAACCCTTCGGCATCGATCCGCTCGGCGCCACGGGGCGCCTGGTCGACCAGCATGCCGTCGGCGATGAACAGGTCGGTGGGGGTGCCGTCGGCCAGTCGTGCTCCGGCGATCACATAGGTCTGGCTGGTCTGGTCGGTCTGGGTGGTCATGTGAGGGAGCCTTCCTGGGTGTCATTGGCCCTGATGGCATTGGACTTGGAGTCGATGGAGCCGCCGAGCAGGTGGTACAGCACGCTCATCCGCACGGCGACGCCGGAGGAGACCTGGTCGAGCACGCGGGAGCTGGCGCCGTCGGCGGCCTCGCTGCTGATCTCCAGGCCGCGGTTCATCGGGCCCGGGTGCATGATCGCGGCGTGCTCCTGCAGCCGGTTCAGGCGGGTGGCGGTCAGGCCCCAGCCGGCGATGTACTCGCGCTCGCTGGGGAAGAATCCGCCACTCATCCGCTCCCGCTGCACCCGCAGCATCATCACGATGTCGGCGCGGCTGATCGCCTCGTCGAAGCTGTCCACCACCTCGCACGGCCAACCCTCCACACCGGTGGGCATCAGCGTCGGCGGCGCACACAGCAGCACCTGTGCACCCAGCGTGCGCAGCAGGGCGACATTGCTGCGCACCACCCGCGAGTGCAGCAGGTCGCCGGTGATCGCGACGGTGGCACCGGCCACCTCGCGCCCGATCCCGCGCAGGTGCTGGCGCATCGTCATCGCGTCCAGCAGCGCCTGGGTCGGGTGCTCGTGAGCACCGTCGCCGGCATTGACCACCCCGGCCCGCACCCAGTTGGCGGCCTGCTGCACCGTGCCCGAACCCGCATGGCGGATCACGAAGCAGTCCACCCCCATCGAGTCGAGGGTGAGCAGGGTGTCCTTCATGGACTCGCCCTTGCTGACGCTCGACCCCTTGGCGGACACATTGATCGTGTCGGCGCTCATCCACTTGCCGGCGATCTCGAAGGAGGTGCGGGTGCGGGTGGAGTCCTCGAAGAAGAGGTTGATGATGGTACGCCCGCGCAGCGCCGGGATCTTCTTCACGTCACGGTGCTGGATCTGCTGCATCTCGTCGGCCAGGTCGAGGATGCTCGTGGCCTCGGCGAGGCTGAGGTCGGCTGCCGCCAACAGGTGCTTCATCGGTTCTCCTCGTGCTCGGCCATCTCACGGCTGATGACGACGCGGTCCTCGCCGTCCACCTCGGTCAGGCGGACCCCGACCCTCTCGTCGCGGGCAGTGCCGGTCTGCAGGCCCACCACATCGGCCTGGACGGGCAGCTCGCGGTGGCCCCGGTCCACCAGCACCGCCAGCATCACCCGCGCCGGACGCCCCAGGTCCTTCAGCGCCTCCAGGGCGGCCTGGACGGTGCGCCCCGACTGCAGGACGTCGTCGACCAGCACCACGGTGCGGTCGTCCAGCGCCACGGGCACGTGGCTGCGGCCCACCGTCATGGTGGGGTGGCGACGCAGGTCGTCACGGTACATGGTGGTGTCGATCTCTCCCACCTCGACGCGGCCACCCTCCACGGACTCCACCGCGCTCGCCAGTCGTCGGGCCAGGGGTGCGCCACGGGTGGGGATGCCGAGCAGGACCAGACCGTCGGTGCCCCGGTTGAGCTCCACCACCTGGTGGGCCATCCGGGCCAGGGCCCGAGAGATCTCACGGTCGTCCAACAGGGTGCGCGGGGATTGGTTCGTCACGGCTGCTCCTGTGCCGAGGGATCCGGGTCCACGCCGATCGGGGACGCCGGTCCTCGACGGCAGAATCTACCAAGCCGCGGCGCGCCGCGTGTCGCCTCCGGCTCAGCTAGGATCGGGGCATGAACCCGATCTCCCTCACCCTGCTGGAGTCCACCTTCCCGGGCTGGCCCGAGTTCACCGCACCGTCGCCGCTGCACATGCTGCTGCTCACCCTCGGCGCTCCCGGCCTGGTCTTCCTGCTGGCCATGGCCCTGGGCGTCGGCGTTGCCCGTCGCGAGCAGGCCGCCCGCAACCAGCAGGTCGCCGGCCTGGTCGACGCGCCGGTGCGCCGCGAGGCCCTGGAGAGCCGCCACGAGGATGTCGTGCGCCACGACGACCATGAGCTGAGCCCGGCCGGGGGAGCGCACGTCGCCCCGCGCCACGCCGAGCTCGACTGACACCCGCCCGAACCCGACAGGGGCCGCGGACGACGACGTCCGCGGCCCCTGCTGCATGCCCTGGCGCGGGACGGGTCCGGCGTGCCCGACTCCCAGGGAGGAGTCCCACCCGCCAATACTGACGCCAGCAGGAAAATCCTTGGGATGTCTACAGTATGGGACCAGCTTGGGATCGGGTGAAGATCGTGCTTGACTCTTTGCCATGCACCACCACGCCGCGCTCCTCCTCGTGACCCGCCGTCACGTGGACCTGCAGCGCCTTCGTGGCTGCATGTGTCGGATGCCGTGATCCGCGTCTGACCAACCCCCGACCAGGGGATTTCCGTCCGGGCGCGTGACGCCCGGGCCGACGACCTCCACCGTTGTCCCACCGCAACCGCAGGCGTCACGTGCCACCCACACGAAGGTGACACAGTGAACCAGACCCCGCCAGCCGCCAGCCGGGTGAGGCCGCCACGCGCCGGCCAGTCGAAGGGCCAGTGGGCCGTCGACGGCAAGGCACCCCTCAACCACAACGAGGAGTTCAAGGCCGAGGAGAACCCGCTCAATGTGCGCCAGCGCATCATTGACGTCTACTCCAAGCAGGGCTTCGACTCCATCCCCGAGGACGACCTGACCGGCCGCTTCCGCTGGCTGGGCATCTACACCCAGCGCAAGCCGGGGATCGACGCCCGCCAGACCAGCAAGCTGGATGCCGGGCAGCTCAGCGACAAGTACTTCATGATGCGGGTGCGCATCGACGGCAAGCACCTCAGCCTCGAGCAGCTGCGCGTGCTCGGCTCCATCGGCGTCGACTTCACCCGCGACACCGCCGACGTCTCCGACCGCCAGAACATCCAGTACCACTGGATCCGCATCGAGGACGTCCCCGAGATCTGGCGTCGCCTGGAGTCGGTGGGCCTGTCCACCACCGAGGCCTGCGGTGACACCCCCCGCGGCTTCCTGGGCAGCCCCGTCGCCGGCATCGCGGCCGACGAGATCATCGACCCCACCCCGACGATCAAGGCGATCAGCGAGCGCTGGATCGGCGACGAGCAGTTCACCAACCTGCCCCGCAAGTTCAAGACCGCCGTCACCGGCCACCCCAGCCTCGACGTCGTGCACGAGATCAACGACATCTCGCTGGTCGGCGTGGTGCATCCCGAGTTCGGCCCCGGCTACGACCTGTGGGTCGGCGGCGCGCTGTCCACCACGCCTCGCCTGGCCGAGCGCCTGGGCGCCTTCGTCAGCGAACAGGACGCCGTCGAGGTGTGGGCCGGCGTGTGCGGCATCTTCCGCGACTACGGCTACCGCAAGCTGCGCACCAAGGCCCGCCTGAAGTTCCTGCTGGCCGAGTGGGGCGCCGAGAAGTTCCGCCAGGTGCTGGAGGACGAGTACCTGGGCCGCACGCTGCCCGACGGCCCGGCCCCCGCCAAGGCCGTCGGCGATGCCGACCACATCGGTGTGTACGACCAGAAGGACGGCCGCAAGTACGTCGGCTTCGCCCCGACCGTCGGGCGCCTGTCCGGCACCCTGCTCAACCAGGTGGCAGACCTGGCCGAGGCCGCCGGCTCCGGCCGGATCAGCTTCACCCCGCACCAGAAGCTGCTCGTGCTGGATGTCGACCCCGACAAGGTCGACGCGCTCGTCGAGGGGATGGAGGCGGTCGGCCTGACCGCCCACCCGTCGCCCTTCCGCCGCGCCACCATGGCCTGCACCGGCATCGAGTACTGCAAGCTCGCCTTCGTCGAGACCAAGGGACTGGCCGGGCGCACCATCACCGAGCTCGAGCAGCGCCTCGACGACGTCGAGCTGGAGCGCCCGATCAGCCTCAACATCAACGGCTGCCCCAACTCCTGCGCGCGCATCCAGATCGCCGACATCGGCCTCAAGGGCCAGCTGGCCGGCGACGACTTCGCCTTCCAGGTGCACCTGGGTGGCGGCCTGGCCAGCAGCGACCGCGAGGAGGCCGGCCTGGGTCGCACCGTGCGCGGGCTCAAGGTCACCGCCGAGGACCTGCCCGACTACGTCGAGCGCGTCACGCGCAGCTACCTGGCCAACCATGAGGGCGACGAGAGCTTCGCCGAATGGGCCCACCGGGCCGAGGAGGACGCACTGCGATGAGCACCCCACCCATCGACGGCAAGCCCAAGGACGTCCGCCACGAGCAGCCCACGGGCCTGCTCGGCGCGATCACCCTGGACGAGCCTGCCGTCCCGGCCCCCGGCAGCCTGCGCGTCGGCACGCCGCGTCGCAGCGCCGAGGAGCTGAAGGCCGTGGTGGAGCAGGCCCAGGCCCGCTTCGCCCAGTCCGATTCCACCGAGGCCAGCCCCGAGGAGCTGCTCGCCTGGGCCGCCGACGAGTTCGGCGACGCCCTGGCCGTGGCCTGCTCGATGGCTGCCGACACCATCCTGCCGGCCCTGGTGAGCCAGACCATCCGCGACGTCGACGTGCTCTTCCTGGAGACCGGCTACCACTTCGACCAGACCCACAGCACGCGCGACGAGCTGGCCCGCACCTGGCCGGTCAATGTCATCGACGTGCTGCCCGAGCTGACCGTCGCCCAGCAGGACGAGCAGTACGGCAAGGACCTGTTCGCCACTGACCCGGCCGCCTGCTGTGGGCTGCGCAAGGTGGAGCCGTTGGCCCGTGCCCTGTCGGGCTACGAGGCCTGGGTGACCGGCATCCGCCGCGAGGACAATGCGCTGCGCGCCAATGCCCAGCTTGTCGAGTGGGACCAGACCCACCAGATGGTGAAGCTGAACCCGATCGCGGCCTGGAGCTTCGAGCAGGTCCTCGACTTCGCCACCACGCACGGCGTGCCGGTCAACCCGCTGCTGGCCGACGGATACCCGTCGATCGGCTGCAAGCCCTGCACGCGACGCGTTGCCCCCGGAGAAGACCCCCGAGCCGGCCGCTGGGCCGGCCTGGCCAAGACAGAATGCGGGATCCACCTGTGACCACCTTCACCCACCTGGACGCCCTCGAGAGCGAATCCATCCACATCTTCCGCGAGGTCACCGCCGAGCTGGAGCGGCCCGTGCTGCTGTTCAGCGGCGGCAAGGACTCCGTGGTGATGCTGCACCTGGCCGCCAAGGCCTTCTGGCCCGCGCCCATCCCCTTCCCGGTGATGCACGTCGACACCGGACACAACTTCCCCGAGGTCCTCGACTTCCGCGACCGCACCGTCGAGAAGCTGGGCCTTCGCCTGGTGGTGAAGAAGGTGCAGGACTACATCGACGACGGCCGCCTCACCGAGCGCCCCGACGGCACCCGCAACCCCCTGCAGACCATGCCGCTGCTCGACGGCATCGCCGAGAACCGCTTCAATGCCGTCTACGGCGGCGGCCGGCGCGACGAGGAGAAGGCCCGCGCCAAGGAGCGCATCGTCAGCCTGCGCGACGAGTTCGGCCAGTGGGACCCGCGCAACCAGCGCCCCGAGCTGTGGAACCTGTACAACGCCCGCCACCGCCCCGGCGAGCACGTGCGCGTCTTCCCGCTGAGCAACTGGACCGAGCTGGACGTGTGGCGCTACATCGAGCGCGAGCAGATCGAACTGCCCGAGCTCTACTACGCCCACGACCGCGAGGTCTTCCACCGCGACGGCATGTGGCTGGCCGTCGGCGAGGTCTCCCAGCCCCGCGAGGGCGAGCCAGTCGTCACCAAGCGGGTGCGCTACCGCACCGTCGGCGACATGTCCTGCACCGGCGCCGTCGAGTCCGACGCCACCGGCGTGGCCGACGTGGTGCGCGAGGTCGCCGCCACCACGCTCACCGAGCGCGGCGCCACCCGCGCCGACGACCGCATCAGCGAGGCCGCCATGGAGGACCGCAAGAAGGAGGGCTACTTCTGAGCCCCGTCGCAGAGCGAGGGGGGACGACCCCCCTCGGACCCCCCGCGCCGTCGCGCGCACCGGTCCTCGCAGGCTCGGACCTGCGCTCCGGAAAGGAAGAGAACGCGGGCCCAGCCCGTGCCGAGAACTTGGAGAACCCCATGAACACCTTCACGACCACGGCGAGTGAGCCCGTCGAGACCCCCACGCTTGACCACGACGCCACCCTGCTGCGCCTGGCCACCGCCGGCAGCGTCGACGACGGCAAGTCCACCCTGGTGGGCCGGCTGCTGTTCGACTCCAAGAACATCCTCGCCGACCAGCTCGACGCGGTGGAGCGCGTCAGCAAGGAGCGCGGACTGACCGGCGCCGACCTGGCGCTGCTCACCGACGGTCTGCGCGCCGAGCGCGAGCAGGGCATCACCATCGACGTCGCCTACCGCTACTTCGCCACCCCGGAGCGCACCTTCATCCTGGCCGACTGCCCCGGGCACGTGCAGTACACCCGCAACACCGTCACCGGGGCGTCCACCGCCGACGTGCTGGTGCTGCTGGTCGACGTGCGCCGCGGCGTGCTCGAGCAGACCCGACGCCACCTGGCCGTCGCCGCCCTGCTGCGCGTGCCGCACGTGGTCGTCGCGGTCAACAAGCTCGACCTGGTGGACTTCTCTGCCGAGCGGTACCAGAGCGTCGACGCCGACATCCGCACCATCGCCGAGGAGCTGGGCGTCGAGTCCATCTCGACGATCCCCGTCAGCGCCCTGCTCGGCGACAATGTCGTGGACCGCTCCACCAACACCCCCTGGTACGAGGGCCCGACGCTGATGGAGCTGCTGGTCTCCATCGACCCGCAGGACGAGGCCCGCGGGCCCGCCCTCCACCAGCTGCCGCTGCGCTTCGCCGTGCAGTACGTGCTGCGCCCCCAGCAGGCGGCGCTGAGCGCCGAGCACGTCGAGTACCGCGGCTATGCCGGTGTGGTCAACCAGGGCACCGTGCACGTCGGCGACCAGGTCGTCGTGCTGCCCAGCGGCCGCACCACCACCGTCGTCGGCATCGACCAGGCCCCCAGCGCGCTGTCCGACGGCCAGCTCCAGCAGGCCTTCGCAGGGCAGTCGGTGACGCTGCGCCTGGCCGACGAGATCGACATCACCCGCGGCGACCTGATCGCGGCCGCCGACGGCGCCCCGCAGCCGGTCACCGAGCTGAACGCGATGGTCAGCTGGCTGGCCGACACGCCCCTGCGGATCGGCCAGCGGGTCCTGCTCAAGCAGACCACCCGCACCGTGCAGGCGATCGTGCGCGACCTGGAGGGCCGGCTCAACCTGGACACGATGACGCCGGAGCCCGTCGAGCACCTGGGGCTCAACGACATCGGCCGGGTCCGGCTCAAGCTGGCCTCCCCGGTGATGGCCGAGCCCTACTCGGACTCGCGCGCCATGGGCGCCTTCCTGCTCGTGGACGCCCAGGCCGGGCTCAGCCTGGCCGCCGGCATGGTCGACGACCCCGAGGCCCCCGGGATCGTGCACTCCCAGACCGCCTTCCACTGGACCATCTGATTCGACCCGCCCGCCAGGGCCCGTGAGACAGGAACACCCCCGATGAGACACCTCCTCCTGCTGGCCCTGGCCGGTCTGGTCGCCCAATTGATCGACGGCTCGCTCGGCATGGGCTACGGCATCACCTCCACCTCGGTGCTGCTGGCCGGCGGCCTCTCGCCGGCCGTCGCCAGCGCCTCGGTGCACCTGGCCGAGCTCGGCACCAATGTCGCCTCCGGCGCCTCGCACTGGAAGATGCGCAATGTGGACTGGGCGCTGGTGCTGCGCCTGGGCCTGCCCGGGGCGGTGGGCGCCTTCCTGGGCGCCACCGTGCTGTCCCGATTGTCCACCGAGGCGGCCACCCCGGTGATGGCGGCGATCCTGGTGGGCCTGGGCCTGTTCATCCTGGCCCGTTTCACCCTGCGTCGCACCGCCGTCTCCGAGGCCCGCGTCTCGCCGCACGGCAAGCGCTTCCTGGCCCCGCTCGGACTGCTGGGCGGTTTCGTCGACGCCACCGGTGGCGGTGGTTGGGGACCCATCTCCACCACCGCCCTGGTCAGCGCGGGCCGCACCAACCCGCGCACCGTGATCGGCTCGGTGGACACCTCGGAATTCCTCGTATCGCTGGCCGCCTCACTCGGCTTCCTGTTCGGGCTGGGCACCATCGGAGTGCGCTTCGACTTCGTCCTGGCCCTGCTGGCCGGCGGCCTGGTCGCCGCGCCGGTGGCCGCCTGGCTGGTGAGCCGGATCCCCCCTCAGATCATGGGCGGCCTGGTGGGTGGCGGCATCGTGCTGAGCAACCTGCGCGCCTTCTTCAAGGGCTTCGACATCCCCTCGGCCGCGCAGACCCCGATCGTCATCGGCCTGCTGGCGGCCTGGGCCTGCGCCATCGCCGTCGGCGTGCGACGCCACCTGGCCGACCGTCGCCAGGCCGGAGCCGAGGTCATCGCTCCCGTCGCGGACAGCGACCAGGAGCCGTCACTGGTGGGCAGCCGATGAGCATCCTGCTGGCCGCCCACGGCACCCGGAGCCAGGCGGGGCGTGACTGTGTTGAGGACATCCGTTCTGCCCTGGAGCATCGGCTGGGCGAGCCGGTGCGGCTGGGCTGGGTGGACGTGTGCGAACCGCACGTTGCCGACCTGGTGCGCGACGACGACCTCCTGCTCCCGGCCTTCCTGGGCCTGGGGCACCACGTGAGCGTCGACGTCCCCGAAGCAGCGGCCCACGCCGAGCGCGTCACGATCACACCGCACCTGGGATCCGCGCTGGGCCAGCCGTTGGTTGAGCAGGCCATTGTCGAGCGGGTCCTCGAGGCCGGCGGGCCCTGGCCCACCACGATCATCGGCTGGGCCGGCTCCAGCCACGCCACCAGCCGCGAGCAGGCCCGCGCCACGGCCCGCCGCCTGGCCACCCGCTGGGAGAGCGGGGTGCGCGTAGAGCTGGCCACCCCGCGGCAGCTGCCGCCCCTGCTGGAAGCTGCTCGTGGGTGCGGCGAGCGGGTGGGCATCGCCAGCATGCTGCTGGCCCCCGGCTTCTTCCAGACGCGTCTGGAGGAGTCGGGCGCCGATGCCATCAGCGCCCCGCTGGGGGCCCACCCGGCGATCGTGGAGGCCCTGGCAGCCTGCCTTGACCGGGCACGCGAGGAGCGCCTGGCGGCCTGAGCGCGGTCTCCGGACGGAGACGACGAGGGCCGACACCCCTGTGGGTGCCGGCCCTCGTCACGTGCTGACCCGTGCCGGCCAGGCGGCTCAGGCGCTGGCGGCCTGCTGGCAGCGCAGCGCCCGGCGGGCCGCGTCGGCCTGCTCCAGCAGGATCCGACGCACGCTGGGGGCCGTCTGCTCGTCGGCAGCCAGCTCGTCGACCCTGGACAGGAAGTCCTCGTCGGCCACCGGGTGCGGGAACAGGTAGAGCAGCACGTGCTGGGTGGCGGCGGTGCCGCGACGGTCCCAGCCCTGTTCGCCGGCGCTGATGGTGCGGGCCAGCTCCAGGTAGCGCTCGGCATAGGGACGCAGCATGTCGGCCTGTCCATAGCTCCAGAAGCCGGCGCACATCCGTAGGTGGGTGCCATTGGGCACCGACTCGTCGGTGGTGGCCTGCACCCAGGCGCGCTCCTTGGAGTCCGCGTCGGCGAGCGCCGCCCGGGCCCCCGCTGCCCACTCGGCACCAGTGATCGTCTGGTCCCGCTCGGCCTCGGCCGCGATCCCGGCCTCGTCGATGGCGCCCAGGCGGGCCAGCGAACCGACAATCCGCCAGCGCAGGTCGGCATCCACCTCGAGACCCTCCGGGACCTCGTCGCCGTCCAGCCAGGCCTGCAGCAGGGCGGCGCCGGTGGGTCCGTCGACGGCCTCGACCAGCGCCGAGGCGAAGGCCAGCTGGTGGTCGCTGCCCGGCTCGGCATCCTTGAGCAGGCCGGCGAAGCCGGCCACCAGGCGGCCGCGGCTGGCGGGACGCTGCTCGGCCGGGGTGTAGGCGATGGCGGCGGTGGCGGCCTGCGCCCGCAGTGCCCGCACCGCATTGGGGTCGGACTCGGTGCCGATGCCGCCGAGCACCAGCTCGACGTAGGCGCTGGGCGACAGCTGGGCGTCGCGGCACATGTCCCAGGCGGCGGACCAGCACACGGCGCGGGCCAGGGGGTCCTCCAGCTGGTGGATGTGGCGGGTCAGGGTGCGCATCGAGGCCTCGTCCAGGCGCACCTTGGCATAGGTGAGGTCACGGTCGTTGAGCAGCACCAGGTCACCGCGGTGCTGGCCCACCAGCGCCTCGATGGGGGTGCGCTCGCCGGTGACGTCCACCTCGATGCCGTGGCGACGGCGCAGCATCGGGTGCTCTCCCTCCGCGTCCAGGGCGAAGATGCCGATGGCGATGCGGTGTGTGCGCAGGGTGGGGTGGGCCTCGTCGGCCTCCTGGACCACGTCGAAGCGGGTGATGCGCCCCAGCTCGTCGGTGTCGAAGTCGGCACGCAGGGTGTTCGGGCCGGTGGTCTCCAGCCAGGTGGCGGTGAAGTCCGACAGGTCACGGCCACTGGACAGCTCCAGCGCGTCCAGCAGGTCGGTCAGCTCGGTGTTGCCGAAGGCGTGGCGCTCGAAGTAGGTGCGCACGCCACCCAGGAACTCCTCGGTGCCGACGAAGGCCACCAGCTGCTTGAGCACCGAGGCGCCCTTGGCATAGGTGATGCCGTCGAAGTTCTGCTCCACCGCCTCCAGGTCCACCATGTCGGCGGCGATCGGGTGGGTGGTGGGCAGCTGGTCCTGGCGGTAGGCCCAGCTCTTGCGGTTGTTGCAGAAGCCCACCCACGGGTCGCTGCCGCCGTCGTCGGCATTGATGCGTGCCATGGCGTGGTGGCTGGCCCATTCCGCGAAGGACTCGTTGAGCCACAGGTCGTCCCACCAGCGCATCGTCACCAGGTTGCCGAACCACATGTGGGCCAGTTCGTGCAGGATCGTGTTGTCGCGGCTCTCGTACATCTCGGCGCCGACGCGGGAACGGAAGAGGTACTCGTCGCGGAAGGTGACGCAGCCCGCATTCTCCATGGCGCCGGCGTTGAACTCCGGCACGAAGACCTGGTCATAGGAGTCGAAGGCGTAGGCGTGGGCGAAGTCGGCCTCGAAGACATCGAAGCCGCGCTGGGTGGTGCGCATGATGCGTTCGTCGTCGAGGAAGTCGGCCATCGACTGGCGGCACATCACCGAGGCGGGGATCTCACCGCGGATGCTGCGGATGGTGTGCTCGACGCGGTGGTATTCGCCGGCCACCAGGGCGGTGATGTAGCTGGGGACCGGCTCGGTGGGGGCGAACTCCCAGATGCCGCAGCCATTGGCACCGTCCTGGGGCTCGACGGCGACGGTATTGCTCACCACGGTCCAGTGGCGTGGGGCGACAACGTTGAGCTGGAAGGTGGCCTTCTGGTCGGGCTGCTCGAAGTTCGCGAACATGCGACGCGCGTCGGCGGTCTCGAACTGGGTGTACAGGTAGACCTTGTCGTCGGCCGGGTCGACGAAGCGGTGCAGGCCCTCGCCGGTGTGGGAGTAGCGGCACAGTGCGGTGATGGTGAGGGTGTGCTCGCCGGGCTCGCTGGTGAAGGGCAGGCGGCCGTCGGCATAGCTGGCGGGATCGAGCTGGGTCTCGTCCAGCCAGGCGTCGAGCACCTCGTCGGCGATGAGGTCGATGTGGCTGTCTCCGCCGGCGGAAGTGAAGGTGGCCTCGCTGGTGGAGATGAAGGTATCGGCATCGGCCAGCGGCTCGCCCTCCAGGTCGAACCCCGACAGGTCGACGGTGACCAGGTAGGACTTGGCGGTGATGACCTGTGATCGCTGCCTTGCCTGGTCACGGGTGATGTTGGCTGGCTTCATGGGCCCGGGCCTTCCTCGATGCGTGTGTGGGGGGATCCCCGAACGGATCGGTCGGGAGTCCAGAGCGTGAGCCTACTCGTCGCTCCCGCGTGGGCAAGGAGGCGGGCCGGGCAACTCCCGGTCACCCCTGGGCCCGCGACGTAGGCTGGGAGGCATGACGACACAGGTTGACTTCTGGTTCGATCCGCTGTGCCCGTGGGCCTGGATGACCTCTCGCTGGATGCTGGAGGTGGAGAAGGTGCGCGACGTGCACACCACCTTCCACGTGATGAGCCTCTCCGTGCTCAACGACGGCCGCGACCTGCCCGAGGACTACAAGGAGCACATGCTCGAGGGCTGGGTGGGCGTCCGCGCCAGCCTGCTCGTGGAGCAGCAGTACGGCAGTGAGAAGCTACGCGAGTTCTACACCGCGCTGGGTACCCGCTATCACTTGGGCAAGGAGCCGAAGACCGCCGAGACGGTGCGCGCCGCGCTGGCCGAGTGCGGCCTGGACGAGTCCATCGCCGAGAAGGCGAACGCTTGGAAGCCGGGCGACGCCCCGGACTCGCTGGATGCCGACCTGCGCAAGAGCCACCACGAGGGCATGGACCCGGTGGGCGACGAGGTGGGCACTCCGGTGATCCACATCAACGGCAAGGCGCTGTTCGGCCCCGTGATCAGCCCCGCCCCGAAGGGTGAGCAGGCCGGGCGCCTGTTCGACGGTTTCGCGCTGGTCACCGAGTACGACGGCTTCTACGAGCTCAAGCGCACCCGGACCGTCGGCCCGATCTTCGACTGATCAGCCGCTCCCCGGTGAAGTGTGCGCCCCAGCCCTCGACATCGAGGGCTGCGGCGCACACTCGTGACCGGGATCCCCGGTCAGGGGTGACGGTCGGGTGTCAGGTGGAACCAGATCGTCTCGTCGGCCACCTGTTCACGACACAGTGAGGGCGTTTCGATCCGATGTCGGATCACAACGCGCTCACTGTGCAGTGTTCGGGTCAACGCCGGGGCGTTGACCCCTCCAGCGCCGCGGTGCCGTCGAGCGTCGAGACCTCGGGCTCGTGGTGGAGCGTCGGGTCGACGGCCAGGTAGGCCTTGGTCTCGCGGGCGATGAGGCCCGAGCAGATGAGCAGGCCCACCAGGTTGGGCAGGGCCATCAGGCCGTTGGCGATGTCGGAGAAGGCCCACACCGTCGACAGCTCGGTGGTGGCGCCGACGAAGACGATCGCCGAGAAGAAGAGCCGGTAGGGGAGCACGCCCTTCACCCCGACGAGCCGTTCGACATTGCGCTCGCCGTAGTAGGCCCAGCCGAGCACGGTGGAGTAGGCGAAGAAGACCAGCGACAGCGCCACCACCATGCCGCCCCAGGTGCCGGGCAGGCCGTGGCTGAAGCCCTGGGCGGTCAGCGCGGCGCCGGTCTGGCCGGAGGTCCACACGCCGGTGGTGAGGATCACCAGGCCGGTCATGGAGACCACGATCATGGTGTCGATGAAGGTCTGGGTCATCGAGACCAGGCCCTGGCGCACCGGGTGGCGGGTGCGGGCGGCGGCAGCGACGATCGCCGCCGAACCCATGCCCGACTCGTTGGAGAAGATGCCGCGCGCGATGCCGAACTGGATGGCCTGGGCCATGGCGGCGCCGGCGAAGCCACCGACGGCGGCGGTGCCGGTGAAGGCGTCGGTGAAGACCAGCTGCAGCGCCGGCCAGATGCCGCGCCAGTTGATGGCGAGCACCACGAAGCCGGCCACCACGTAGAAGACGATCATCAGCGGCACGAAGCCCGCGGTCACCTTGGAGATCGACTTGATGCCGCCGAGCAGCACCAGGGCGGTCAGGATCGCCAGCACGATGCCGACCAGCACGGGGCTGATGCCCAAAGTGTCCTCGAGGGCGGAGGCCACCGAGTTGGACTGGGTCATGTTGCCGATGCCGAAGGAGGCGATCACGGCGGCAATGGCGAAGAAGAGGGCCAGGAACTTGCCGAAGCCGCCGGGGATGGCTCGCTGCAGGTAGTACTGCGGGCCGCCCGAGACCTCGCCCTTGGCGTCGGTGGTGCGGAAGCGCACGGCCATGAAGGCCTCGGAATACTTGGCTGCCATGCCGAACAGGGCCGAGAGCCACATCCAGAACAGGGCACCGGGGCCGCCGAGGTTGATGGCGGTGGCGACGCCGGCGATGTTGCCGACGCCCACGGTGGCGGCCAGCGCGGTGGCCAGGGCCTGGTAGTGGGAGACGTCGCCCTCGTGCGAGTCGCCGTCGCTGCGGCGCACCAGGGCCAGTGAGAGGGCGGGGCCGAGCTTGGTGATCTGGAGGAATCCGAGCCGGATGGTCAGCCAGATGCCGGTGCCGAGCAACAGGGGGATCAGCAGGAAGGGGCCCCAGATGATCCCGCCCACGCTGGCGAGAAGGTCGTCGAGCATGAAGTCTCCTGTGGTGGGGGTTGGACTGTTGCCCGACAGCAAATCGTGAAAAATGTCACAAATCAAGGGTCAGTTGTGGTGGCTTGACCACCCGCACATGCCCCGCCCCGAAGATCAGGGGGCTCCCAGCCAGTAGGCCAGTCCGATCATGGCGGGTGCCGTCGCCAGCACCAGCAGCACGGGTGCCTCCTCTGGCCTTGGGAGAGTTACCGTCGACTCCGCTGACCAGGGACCCTCGTGGCTCAGATTCTGCCCCATCCCCCCGTATGCCAGCTCCCAAGCGTGTCCCGGACGTGAACCGTCCGGGACACGCACGAGCCAGGGTCAGCGCTTCAGCTGTTCGGCCAGCTCCTGGAAGCGCGGTGCCGGGTTGCCGAAGCGGTGCAGCGTCATCGCGATGGCCTGCTCCCGCAGCCAGTTGCGCAGCTCCACGCGTCCCGAACCGGTCACCGGATCGTCCAGCAGGGCAATGTCCGGGCGCTCGCCCAGGCCCTGGCGGAAGGACTCGGGCGTGGTGCCCACCAGCCGGATGCGGGGCGCACCCTTCGGTCCGGCGACGGCGTTCACCGTCTGGCGCAGGAAGGCCTCGTCGTCGACGACGTCGGTCCGCAGGCCCAGCTCACCCTTGGCGAAGTCCACCAGCTCGTGCACCTCGACCACGCAGTCCGGGTGGACGCTCAGGCGCAGCTCGGCGTGGGCGGTCTGCGCGGCCAGCAGCAGGCGCGCCACCTCCACGGCCCGGGCATCGGCGCTGGCGCGCAGCACCACCTCGGCGGGGCGGTACCGGAAGATGTTGGCCTCCGAGGCCAGCCCGGTCACGTCACGCGCCGTGGCGAACTCTGCATTCCACGCCCGGACGTCGTCGGCGGCGGCCTGGTCGAGCCAGTCGCGCTCGGCCTGCTCGAAGCCGGTGGCCTCCAGCAGGCGCGACAGGTCCTCGCCCGCAGCCGGGGCGCCGGGAATCCGGGTGGCCGGCCCGCTGGGGGTGGCATCGTCCCAACGACCCATCAGCATCAGGTAGTTGGGGCCGCCCGCCTTCGAACCCAGGCCCACTGAGCTCTTCTTCCAGCCGCCGAAGGGCTGGCGCTGCACGATGGCGCCGGTGATGCCACGGTTGATGTAGGCATTGCCCACCTGCACCGCATCAAGCCAGCGGCGCACCTCGTCGACGTCGAGGCTGTGGATGCCGCCGGTCAGGCCGAAGTCGGTGGCATTCTGCAGCTCGATGGCCTCGTCCAGGTCACGCGCCTTCATCAGGCCCAGCACCGGACCGAAGACCTCGGTGGTGTGGAAGAAGGATCCCGGACGCACCCCGTCCTTGATGCCCGGCGACCACAGGCGGCCCGAGTCGTCGAGCTGGCGCGGCTCCAGCAGCCAGCTCTCGCCCGGCTCCAGCGTGGTGAGGGCTCGACGCAGCTTGTCACTGGGCAGCTCGGTGAGCGGGCCCACCATCGCCGACAGGTTGGTCGGCCAGTCCACCACCAGCGAGCTGGCGGCATCGACCAGCTGGCGACGCAGCCGCTCGGAGTCATAGGCGCTGCCGACCAGGATGCCCAGCGAGGCCGCCGAGCACTTCTGCCCGGCATGACCGAAGGCGCTGGTCACCAGGTCTGCCACCGCCAGGTCGCGGTCGGCCGAGGGGGTGACGATGATGCCGTTCTTGCCCGAGGTCTCGGCATTGATCCGCAACTCCGGACGCCACGAGGCGAACATCGCGGCGGTCTCCGAGGCGCCGGTGAGGATGATGCGGTCCACGCCCTCGTGCGAGACCAGGCGACGGCCCACCTCGCCCTCGTCGGGGGCAATGCCGTGCAGCAGGTCACACGGCACGCCGGCCTCCCACAGCGCCTCCAGCACCGCCATCGAGCAGTGCGGGGTGGGCTTGGACGGCTTGTGGATCACACCGGCACCGGCCGCCAGCGCCGCGAAGGTGGAGCCGGCGGGGATGGCGATCGGGAAGTTCCACGGCGGGGTCACCAGCACGCAGCGGTCGGGCACGAAGCTGGCATTGGCCACCTCGTCCAGCTCCAGCGCCCGGTGGGCGTAGTAGCGGGCGAAGTCGATGGCCTCCGAGATCTCGGTGTCGGACTGCTGCACCGACTTGCCCACCTCGGCGGCAGCGATCGTGACCAGCTCGCCACGGCGCGAGGCCAGGATGTCGGCGGTGCGGTACAGGATCTGGGCCCGCTCGGCAGCCGGGCGTGCGGCCCACTGCTGCGCGGCACGCCGGGTGATCCCGACGACCTGGTCCACCGCGTCGAGGGTCAGCTCCTGCGGCGTGGGCAGCCCTGCCAGCCAGGCCTCGTCGGTGGAGCGCTCGACGGCCTCGCGCGCCCAGCGCTGGTTGGCCAGCAGGGCCGGGTTGGTGTCGGGCTCATTGTCGAAGGGTGCCAGCTGGCTGTCGGTAGCCTCCGCCGGCACCTCGGTGCTGCGGTCCTGACGGTGCTTGGGCAGGGGAGCGGTGTGGCCGTCGCGCTCCAGAGCCTCGCCCAGGACGTGCACGGAGCGACGGAAGCGTCGCTCCTCGCGGCGGAAGACCTCGTTGTCGGGGGCGATGGTGAAGATGCCCGACAGGAAGTTCTCGTGGGCGGAGTTCTCCTCCAGGCGACGCACCAGGTAGGCGATGGCGACATCGAACTCCTCCGGCCGCACCGCGGGCACGTAGAGCAGGGGACGGCCGATGTCGCCGCTGGCCGCCTCGGCCTGCTCGGTGGCCATGCCCTGCAGCATCTCGAACTCCATGCGGTCCGAGACACCGCGGCGCTCGCCCAGCAGGTGGGCGAAGGCGATGTCGAACAGGTTGTGGCCGGCCACACCGATACGCAGGCCCCTCATGTTCTCGGGCTGCAGCAGCCAGTGCAGCACCAGCTTGTAGTTGGCATCGGTGGCCTGCTTGGAGTCACAGGTGGCCACCGGCCAGCCCGCCACCTCGGCGTGCACGCGCTCCATGGCCAGGTTGGCGCCCTTGACCAGGCGCACCTTGACGCCGGCGCCGCCCTCCTCGACGCGCTGGGCGCCGAAGGCGGCGAGTTCCTGCATCGCACCAAGCGCGTCAGGCAGGTAGGCCTGCAGCACGATGCCGGCCTCCAGCCCCTTGGTCTCGGGCAGGCTGAGCAGCCGCTTGAAGACCTCGATGGTCAGCCGCAGGTCGCGGTACTCCTCCATGTCGAGGTTGATGAACTTGGTGCCGCGCGGGGCGCGGGCGGCCTCGAGGTAGAGCGGGGCCAGGCGGGCGACGACCTGGTCGACCGTCTCCTCGAAGCCCCACATGCTCAGCTGCGAGGTGATCGAAGAGACCTTGATCGAGGCGTAGTCGACGTCGGGGCGTCGTAACAGGCGTACCGTCTCGGCCAGGTGGTGGTCGGCCTCGGCCTGGCCGAGCACCGCCTCGCCCAGCAGGTTGATGTTGAGGCGGTTGCCGTCGACGGTCAGGTGCTCGACGGCCTTGCCGAACTGCTGGTCGCGGGCGTCGACGACCATGTGGCCCACCATCTGGCGGATGCGGGCGCGGGCGGCGGGCACCACGACCTGCGGCAGGCCACGGGAGAACAGGGCACCGGA
Source organism: Luteococcus sediminum (assembly GCF_054783495.1). Lineage (NCBI taxonomy): Bacteria > Bacillati > Actinomycetota > Actinomycetes > Propionibacteriales > Propionibacteriaceae > Luteococcus > Luteococcus sediminum. Next base: position 33,688 of record NZ_BAAGQL010000001.1, read on the forward strand.
GGTGATCTGCGCACGGTCCAGCAGCGACATCGTCTTGGGCGTCAGGGAGCCGAGCTGGTGCAGGGTGCGGCCGGCGGCCTTGAGGTCCTCGGTGCGCACCACCCGGTCGACGAAGCCGACGGTGAAGTCGAGGCCGGTCGGGTCGGAGAGCACGGCCGAGAGGCGCTCGGCGGCCGGGTCGGGGCGGTGGGCGGCGGCGCTGGCGGTCAGCCAGCGGCGCACGGTGGCGACGGACTCGTCGGCCAGTTCGGTCAAATCCAGGACGCCGGATGCGGGGTGGCGCACCTCGGCGTCGGCGACGGGTGGGGTCATCCTCGGCTCCTTCTGGTTGTCCATGGTGGGGCGGCTCACAGCGCCGGCACTGGGCTGTTGACCAGACAGTAGAGGTCCTTGGGGTCGTCCGGGTCGGCGACCAGGTCGATGGTGGTCTGCAGCTCGGTGCCGGCGGTCATGTCGCGCAGGCAGCGCAGGGCGGAGAAGTCACTGATGGCGAAGCCCACCGAGTCGAACAGGGTGATCTGCCCATCGCTGGTGCGGCCCTGCTCGGCGCCGGTGAGCACCTTCCAGAACTCCACCACCGGGAAGTCGGGCTCCATCTGCTGGATCTCGCCCTCGATGCGGGTCTGCGGCGGGAACTCGACGAAGACCGTCGAGCGGCGCAGGATGGCGGCCTCCAGCTCGGTCTTGCCGGGGCAGTCGCCGCCGATCGCGTTGAGGTGCACACCGGGGGCCACCTGGTGGTCGGACAGGATCGTGTTCTGGGCCTTGTCGGCGGTGCAGGTGGTGATGATGTCGGCATCCCGGACGGCCTCGTCGACGGTGGTGACGGGGGTGATGCGGAAGCCCAGCGGCTCCAGGTTGCGGATCACCTTGTCGACGGCGGCCGGGTCAGTGTCGTGGACAGTCAGGTCCTCGATGCCCATGGCGGCACGGAAGCCCAGCGCCTGGAATTCCGACTGCGAGCCGGTGCCGATCAGGGCCATCCGGCGCGAGTCCTTGCGGGCCAGGTGTTTGGTCACCATCGCCGAGACGGCGGCGGTGCGCAGGGCGGTGAGCAGGGTCATCTCGGCCAGGAAGGTGGGGTAGCCGTTGTCGACGTCGGCCAGCACGCCGAAGGCGGTCACCGTCTGGAAGCCGCGGGCGGGATTGGACGGGTGGCCATTGACGTACGTGAAGGAGTACTCCTGGCCGTCGGAGGTGGGCATGAGCTCGATCACGCCGAAGGGGGTGTGGCTGGCGACGCGGGCGATCTTGTCGAAGCGCTCCCAGCGAGCGAAGTCACGCTCGAGGTGGCCGATCATCTCGGCGATGATGCGCTCCACCCCCTCGCGCTGAATCCAACGGGCCATGTTCTTCACGTCGACGAACTGGGTCATGTGTCATTTCCTTTCACGGATGGTCCAGGTCAGAGGATGTTCAGGGTCAGAAGAGGTCGGGCTCGCCGGTCTGCGCCTCGGACAGTGCCGCGATGCGGTGCCGGATGCGGAACCAGCCGAGGCCGAGGATGGGGAAGACGAGCATGGAACAGGTCAGGGTGGCACGGCCGACAGGATCGAACCACATCAGCACGACGACCACGGCGAGGAAGAGCAGCGTCAGGTAGTCGGCGAAGGGGGGTGAAGGGAGCCCGGTAGCTGGGCCGCTGGAGCTCGTTGCGACGGGCCAGCTGGACGAAGCGGATGTGCGACAGGGTGATGGCCACCCAGCTGGCGATGGTGCCCAGGGCCGCCAGGTCCACCACGATGGCGAAGGCATCGGCGGGCACCAGATAGTTGATGACCACGCCCACCAGGGCCACCAGCGAGGTGAGGGCGATGCCGCCGACGGGCACGCCGCGGCTGGTGAGCCGGCCGCAGAGGGCGGGGGCCGAGCCGGCGCGGGCCATCGAGTGCAGGATGCGCCCGGTGGAGTACATGCCGGCATTGAGCGAGCTGAAGGAGGCGGTGATGACGACCATCTGCATCACGACGTCGATGCCGGGCACGCCGATGGAGGAGAAGAAGGTGACGAAGGGTGACTTGTTGGCCGAGGACCTGGTCCAAGGCAGCATGCACAGCAGCACCACGGAGCCGACGTAGAACAGGGCGATGCGCACGATGACGCTGTTGATCGCGCGGGGGATGACCTTCTCGGGCTCCTTGGCCTCGCCGGAGGCGGTGCCGATCAGCTCGATGCCGGCATAGGCGAAGACGACGCCCTGCAGCATGATGAAGGCGGGCAGCACGCCGTTGGGGAACAGGCCGCCATTGCCGGCGATCAGCGCCGGGCCGGTGGCGTCGCCGGTGGGGGTGCCGAAGATGACCAGGGCGGTGCCGACGATGAGGAAGAGCACCAGGGCGCCAACCTTGATGATGGAGAACCAGAACTCGAGGTGTCCGAAGACCTTGACCGACAGGAAGTTCATCACAAGCACGACGACGACCACCGCCAGCGCGCTCACCCACTGCGGGACCTCGGCCAGGGCGCTGTTCTAGCGGCTGAACCAGCCGATGTAGATGGCCAGGGCGGTGGCGTCGGCCACCGCCGTCATGGCCCAGTTGAGCCAGTAGAGCCAGCCGACCACATAGGCCATCCCCTCGCCGTAGAACTCACGGGCATAGGAGACGAAGGAGCCGGAGGTGGGGCGGTAGACGATCAGCTCGCCGAGGGCGCGCAGGATCAGGTAGCCGAAGAAGCCACAGACCGCATAGACCAGGAAGAGCGACGGGCCCGCCGTGGCCAGCGCTCCGCCGGCACCCAGGAAGAGTCCGGTCCCGATGGCACTGCCGATGGCGATCATCTGCATCTGGCGGTTGCCGAGCCCCTTGTGGAGGCCCTCGGGTGTCGTGGAGTGGGACGGACAGTCGGCCGGGACCAGCACCATGGGGCTCTCGTCCCCGGTGTACTTCCTGCGTTCTGCCATTGATCGTTCTCCTTGGTTCGGGCTCGCCTCGCTGCGAGGTCCGAGGATCGAAGCTAGGAGTGAAGAGTTGCCGGAAGAACCACTCATTGGGGTGTGTAACTGCGCAAGGAACTAGTGTAAATGCCCAAGAATCTCAAGCGTGTGCGGGCATGGGCCGGGTGGTTGCCGCAGATCCTTCGGTGGTGTGACCACAGAGCGGTACATTGGGTGTGGCCTTCGTCACGCCCTGCCTGCGCCGTGCGGCAGGATGGAGCGGTGACCGAGCGCAACGAGCCCATCGACAGCACCCCCACGGACCGGGCCCTGGCCGAGCAGGTCGACCTCGCCGCCGCCGAGGTGGCGGCCGCCCCCGAGGCGGGCACCGACGAGCGTCACCGCTGGCACGACCTGGCAGGGCGGATCACCGACGCGCAGGAGGCCTACTACGGCGCCGACGCCCCCACCCTCAGCGATGCCGAGTACGACGGCCTGATGCGTGAGCTGCAACAGCTGGAGGACGAGCACCCGGAGCTGCGCACCCCCGACTCGCCCACGCAGAAGGTGGGCGCTGCGCAGCGGATGACCGACTTCGCCCCCGTCACCCACGCCGAGCGCCTGCTCAGCCTCGACAATGTCTTCAGCCCCGAGGAGCTCCAGGACTGGCTGGCCCGCACCACCGCCTCGCTGGGTGGCGAAGGCGTCGGTGGATTCCTGTGCGAGCTCAAGATCGACGGGCTCGCGATCAACCTCACCTATGAGCACGGACGCCTGGTGCGGGCCGCCACCCGCGGCGACGGCCGGGTGGGCGAGGACGTCACGGGCAATGTGCGCACCATCCGGTCCATCCCGCAACAGCTGGCCGGCGACGACCTGCCCGAGCTGGTCGAGGTGCGCGGCGAGATCTTCTTCCCCATCGAGGCCTTCGCCGACCTCAACGCCTCGCTGGTGGAGTCGGGCAAGCCCCCCTTCGCCAATCCGCGCAATGCCGCGGCGGGGTCGCTGCGCCAGAAGGACCCCTCGGTGACGGCCACCCGGCCGCTCGACATGCTCGTCCACGGCATCGGCGCCCACACCGGCTTCGACCCGGTGCGCCAGTCCGAGGCCTATGACCAGCTCAAGGCCTGGGGGCTTCCCACCTCGCCCTACTACCGGGTGCTGCAGACCCCCGAGGAGGTGCTCGACTTCGTCGCCCACCACGGCGAGCACCGCCACGACGTGAGCCACGAGATCGACGGCACCGTCATCAAGGTGGACCGGGTGGCCGGCCAGCGGCGCCTGGGCTCCACCTCGCGGGCCCCGCGCTGGGCGATCGCGTACAAGTACCCGCCCGAAGAGGTCAACACCAAGCTGCTCGACATCGCCGTCAACGTCGGGCGCACCGGGCGGGTGACGCCCTTCGGCGTCATGCAGCCGGTGAAGGTGGCCGGGTCGACGGTCTCGATGGCCACCCTGCACAACGGCTTCGACGTCAAGCGCAAGGGCGTCCTGATCGGCGACACCGTCGTGCTGCGCAAGGCCGGCGACGTCATCCCCGAGATCCTCGGCCCGGTGGTCGAGCTGCGCGACGGCACCGAGCGGGAGTTCGTGATGCCCACCCACTGCCCCTCCTGCGGCACCGAGCTGCGTCCCGAGAAGGAGGGAGACAAGGACATCCGCTGCCCCAACTCGCGCAGCTGCCCCTCCCAGCTGCGCGAGCGGCTGTTCAGCCTGGCCTCGCGCTCGGGCCTCGACATCGAGGCGCTGGGCTTCCAGGGGGCCGATGCCCTGCTCGCCTCGGGCGTGCTGGCCGACGAGTCGACGCTCTTCGACCTGACCCAGGACGACCTGCGCCGCGTCGCCTTCTACACCCGCGCCGCCAACTCGAAAGACGACCCCGAGACCGTCGTCGACGGGCGGGTGCTCTCGGCCAATGGGCTCAAGCTGCTGGACAACCTGGGCAAGGCCAAGGAGCAGCCGCTGTGGCGGGTGCTGGTGGCGCTGTCGATCAGGCACGTCGGACCCACCGCGGCCCGTGCCCTGGCCACCCGCTTCGAGTCGCTGGAGGCGATCAGCACCGCCAGCGTCGAGGAGCTGGCCGACACCGAGGGCGTCGGCCGGGTGATCGCCGAGGCCGTGGTGGAGTGGTTCGGCGTCGACTGGCACCGCCAGATCGTCGAGCGCTGGCGCGGGGCCGGGGTCCGGATGGCCGACGAGCGCGACGAGTCCGTCGAGCGCACCCTGGAGGGGCTGACGATCGTCGTGACCGGCGGGCTGGAGGGATTCACCCGCGACAGCGTCAAGGAGGCCATCATCAGCCGCGGCGGCAAGGCTTCGGGCAGCGTGAGCAAGAAGACCGACTACGTGGTGGTGGGGGAGAATGCCGGGTCCAAGGCCGTCAAGGCCGAGGAGCTCGGGCGTCCGATCCTCGACGAGGCCGCCTTCGTCCAGCTTCTGCAGGGCGGACCGGAGGCACTGGACTGATGGACCGCGAGGCCCGCGACCCGTCGACGCGCGAGCACGAGTTCGCCGACCGGCTCAGTGCCGCGATCGCGACCCGAGGGCTGAGCCTGGAGCGCATCCGACAGCACCTGGCGGCCCGTGGCGCCCAGGTCTCGACGGCCGCCCTCAGCTACTGGTCCACCGGCCGCTCGCGACCGACCCGTGGCAAGTCACTCACGGTCCTGGCCGCCCTGGAGGAGGTGCTGCACCTGCCCCAGGGGCACCTGGCCGAGGTGCTGTCGCGGGGCAATACCCATCCGCCCGGCTCGTCACTGGGCAGGGTCGAGGCGATGCGCGAGGCGCTGGAGCGCCACGGCATCGTGCGCAACACTGGCTGGGCACATCTGCTGGTGCACCAGCGATTCCACATCGGTGCGGACGGTGCCCAGAAGGGCTTCGAGCAGCGGCAGCTGGTGCGAGCCACCGTCAGCGGGGCCCAGACCTGGGCGATGGCGATGTCGGGCGAGCCCGGCGACATCGTCTGCGAGGAGGGCGACGGCTGCACGTTGGCACGCCAGTTCGACCTGGGCGACGGTCTCGAGGTCTTCGAGTTCAGCCTCGCGCGCCCCCCTGGAGGTGGGCGAGATGGCCATGGCCTCCTACCGGCTCGCCTTCCACAACAACGGTGACACCCAGTCCACTGTCGGGCTGGGGCTGACCCGCCCGCTGGAGCGGCTGGTGCTGGAGGCCTGCTTCGACGGGGAACTGCCCACCAGCCTGACGCGCACCTTCACCGAACCGGGTGGGGGCACAGCCATGCCCATCGACAAGCCCATCTACCAGCACGGATGCACCGCCCAGGTCGCCATTGCGCACCCGGCTCCGGGCCTGCACTCCATCGCCTGGCAGTGGTGAGGGTGCCGGCTCAGAAGAGCACCACGTTGCGGGCGGGCTCGTCGACTGCGAACAGGTGGGCCAGCGTGCGGGCCGCACCAGGGGTGGCGGTGATGCGCTGTGCCGCCACCAGGGCGGCCACCCGTCCGGCGCCGAAGTAGAGCTCGCCCAGCACGTCGATGCCCATCCGGGCCTCGGCGCGCTCGTCCTCGGCGGAGTCCGAGAGCTGCTCCACCTGGGCGTGGCCGTCGCGGATGGTGACCCGCCAGGTGCCGGGGGTGATGTCGAGCGGGTCGTCGACGGCCAGCACGATGCTGCCGTCGTGGTCCCAGCCGCGGGCCTGCAGCATCGTCGCCACGTCGAGGATGCGCAGCCAGATCTGGTCCGACTCGCCCGCGGTGGTCACCAGCCGGTGGTCCACCAGCGCCTCGCGCAGGGCGCTGGCCGGCGAGAACTGCCGCACGACCGCCTTGGTCACCAGGTCGATGTCGTTCAGGTACTGCCACAGCGCCAGCTCGGCGTCGCCGTCGGCCACCATCCACTGCACGGTGAGCTTGTCCGACTCGTCGCCGAGGGTGAACACGACCGCACCGACGGGACGGGTGCCGTCCAGCGCGATGGCGGCGCGCAGGCTGGTGGCCTCGGCCTGCTTCTCCCAGTCGTACTCGCCGCTCCAGCCGACGCGGTGGTGGGCCATCGGTTCGTGGGCGCCGCGGTGGCGGGCGAGGAAATCCTCCAGCAGGTCGGCCACCAGGCCGCTGGCCGTGGAGGGGTCGGCCGCCTCGACGGTGGCGCGCGGCTCGTGGCGCAGCTGGAAGCGGCCATCGAGGGCCACCTCGACCGACTGGCGGCGAAGCGCCACCCCGAAGCCGAAGCGGCCGTAGATGCCGGCCTCGCTGGCGGTCAGGCTGGCGACGGGGCGTCCGTCGGCGCGGGTCTGGGTGAGTTCGTCGGCCATCATCCGGCGCAGCAGGCCCTTGCGGCGGTCGGTGGTGCGCACCGTGACGTCAGTGATGTAGCGCGCGGTGACCAGCTGTCCGCCGACATTGATGCGGTGGTCGAGGCTGCCGAGTGTGGCCACCGGCAGCGATCCCATGCCGAGTTCGTCCAGGGGCTGGTCGCGGTGCACCGATCGCCACCGCTGCCCGTCGGCGCTGGCCGCCGCCCACCATCTGCGGGTCGTCTCGTCGCTGCCGCGGCCCTCGTTGAAGCCGAGCCTGACGGCGGCCAGCCAGTCCCGGGCCTGGTCGTCGAGTTCTCCACCGGCGGTGCGTTCGCTGAAACGGTAGGCGTCCATGACCTCGACGCTACCCACAGGCCGTGGGGCAGGCCAGCACATTTCGGCGGCCACGGCCCGTCGCGGAGTCTGGAAGACTGGCGCCATGCGCGTACACATTGCCACCGACCACGCCGCCTTCGAGCTCAAGGAGTACCTGCGCGAGCAGCTCACCTCCGCCGGCCATGAGGTCGTCGACCACGGCGCCACCTCCTATGACGCCGAGGACGACTACCCCGACACCTGCATCCCCTGTGCGGAGGCGGTTGTCGCCGATCCCGAGAGCCTGGGCATCGTGCTGGGCGGATCGGGCAATGGGGAACAGCTGGCCGCCAACCGGGTCAAGGGATGCCGCGCGATCCTGGCCTACAGCACCGAGATCGCCAGCCTGGGCCGCGAGCACAACAATGCCAATGTCATCTCGCTGGGCGGGCGCTTCGTCACCAACGAGCAGGCGCTGGAGATCGTCACCACCTTCCTGTCGACGCCCTTCACCGACACCGGCCGCCACGCGCGCCGGGTGCAGAAGATGAGCGACTACGAGGACGCCCACCGCGCCTGATACGGCGCCTCCGCTGCGGCCGGGGGCGGGGTGTCAGCGTCGACGTCCCGTCCCCCTGGTCAACGCCTGCGTCCCGTCGCCCGGGCCACCAGCTGCTCGGCCACGGTGCGTGCGGCCGCCTTCTGCGACTCGTCCGGGCGGCTCACCTCGCGGGCCCGCAGAGCCCGGTCCTGGTCGACCAGGCCGGTGCTCCCGTCGCGGCCGAACTCCCGCTGGTGGCCACCCCTGCCGCGCTCCGCGCCACGATCATTGCCCATGGCCACAGCCTAGACTGGGCTGCCCGCCATTCCCGTCCCTGCAGGAGGTCCCACCGATGCCCGAAGGGCACGTCATCCACCGCCTGGCCCGCGCCCTCGACGCCCAGTTCGGTGGCGAGACGGTGCAGGTCAGCTCGCCGCAGGGACGTTTCGCCGACTCGGCGGCCCTCGTCGACGGCTACACGCTGGTCACGGCCCAGGCCTGGGGCAAGCACCTGTTCGTCGACTTCGACGCACCCGTCGCCGAGCACCTGCTGCACATTCACCTGGGGCTGATCGGCAAGCTGGGCCTGGCGCCGCTGGCAGCACCGGTCGGCGTGGTGCGGCTGAGGATCAGTGACGGCGAGGTGGCCGCAGACCTGCGCGGACCGCAGATGTGCCGGCTGGTGACCGAGGCCGACCGGGAGCAGGTCGTCGCCAGGCTGGGGCCCGACCCGATCCGGGAGGACGCCGACCCCGAACGTGCCTGGCAGCGCATCCACCGCTCCGCCAAGCCGATCGCCTCGCTGCTGATGGACCAGCAGGTCAGTGCCGGCGTCGGCAACATCTACCGCGCCGAGGTGCTCTTCCGGCAGCGCATCAAGCCCAGCTGCCCCGGCAACACGCTGCGCCGCGCCAGCTTCGACGCGATCTGGCAGGACCTGGTGGTGCTGATGCGCGACGGCGTCGAGGTGGGGCGCATTGACACCGTCACCCCGGAGCACTCGCCCGAGGCCATCGGACGGACCGCGCGCGAGGACGCCCACGGCGGCGAGGTCTACGTCTACCGGCGCGCCGACCTTCCCTGCCTGGTCTGCGGACACCGGGTGCGCAGCGCCCTGCTGGAGGGCCGCAACCTCTACTGGTGTGGAACATGCCAGCGCAGGCACTGACCCGCTGGCAGGGCCTGGACGTGGCCGTCGAGGAGGACGGCAGCCTCCAGGTGGCCCTGGCCGAGACTGGGGAGGTGGTGCTCGACGACGTGGCTGTGGGCTTCGACGGCGGCTGGCAGCGGGCCCGCACCGAGGTGCTGGTCGACGAGGTGGAGCAGCACTGGTTGCTGGAGCACGAGGGCGCCGTGCAGGCCCGCGCCGTGGTGCGCCACGTCTTCGACGACGCCTGGCGCGTGCGCGTGCAGCTGCAGAACCTCACCGACGTCGAGATCGCCGTGCCTCCGTGCCGCCTCGACATGAGCGCCGCCTGGCCGATGCGCCGCTGGCTGGCCGGGGCCGAGGGCCAGATCAGCATCGACGCTGGCCGCGAGGACGGCCAGCTGCTCACCTTCACCCAGCTGCGCGGCCGCTCCCGGTTGAGCGAGGGCCACAGCTGGCTCACCGACCTGCCGGTGCGCCTGGGGCCGGCTGGCACGCCGAGTGCCGGCTACCAGGTGGGCTGGCGCGGCGACTGGCTGCGCGACCAGCGGGTGCAGGCCGCGGCGCTCCCGTCGTGGTGGCCCGCTCGCACGGTGCTGGCCGATGCCCAGGAGAGCGTCCGGCTCGACCTGCCCGATGCCGCGATCGAGGCCGCCGGGGTCTCGCTGCTGGAGGACGAACAGGGAACCCACCTGGTGGCCCGTCCCGGCATCCATCTGGTGCAGGTCCATGCCGGGCGCGGCACCACCGATGTGGAACTGGCCTGGGCCGACGACCTGGTCGCCGACCACCTGGCACCTTCTGTGGAGTCCTTGGTCGGTACCGATCCCCGCGTCCTCGAGCCGCACCAGGCGGTGCTGCTCACCCGCGCGGTGCAGCACGGTCTCGACGTCGACCCCGAGCACCTGGCGCAGGCCGTCGAGACGCTGGCGACCCGGCCCGGGACGGTGCACCCGCTCGCGCTGGCGGCAGCCGCCGACCTGGCGATGACCAGCCCCGATGCCGTGGATCACCTGCCCGAGATGGCGTCGAGGATGGCGCTGCAGCCCGGGGCACTGACCGTCGCCCTGCACGCCATGACCGCGAGCCGTCTGGCCGGGGGGCCCGCGACGCTGCCGCTGCCCAGTGGGGTGCCCCTGCCCGTGGCAGGGCTGGACGAGACCGTCGCCCGGGCCGTCGTGGAGGCCGAGGTCGCCTGCTTCCGGGCCGGGACGGACAGTCCCGCTGGGCCGATGCCGCGCCCGGTGGAGCGGGTGATGGCGCTGCTCGGTGCGGGCCTTCCGGGCCACACCGTCGGCCCGCAGGCACGGGCCCTGTTGCTGGCCGTCGCCTCCCGGCTCCCGGAGCTGTGGGAGGCGCCACACTGGCCGGTGACCGTGCCGGAGCTGCGCGAGCTGGCGCGCCGCCGGCTGCTGGCCGAGCGCTGCGACGACGTCTCGCTGGCGTGGTTGCTGCTGTCCCTGGAGTCCTGAGCGTCCGCCGTGGCCGTCTGCCGCTGACTGGCGAGCCCCCGCGCGCCATGATGGGGGCATGCCTGTCCTGCGTCGACCACACGGCCGCCCCCCCGCATCCCGGTCCTGGTCTCGCGCCTGTTCTACGTCGCCAGCCTGCTGACCCTGCTGGGGATCCTCTTCCCGGGGACGCGGTGGGTGATGGCCATGGTCCACCTGTTCAGCATCGTCGTCTTCCCCATCGAGGACGGAGGGCTTGGCCTGGCGATGGGCCTGGGCCTGGTCGCGGTCTCGCTGATGCGGCACAAGCGGATCGGCTGGTGGGGCACCGTGGTCTGGCTCGGGCTGGTCTGGATGCTGGCCGTGGCGATCTGCGTCACGGTGGCGATGGCCCACCACAACGGCCAGGACGTCACCCGCGGCATGTATGCCGAGCTGCTGAGCTATGCCATCACGCTCGCGACGACCACCGTGCTGCTGGCCCTGCTGGTGCGCCACCGCCACGACTTCCGGGCCCGCCTGCGCCCCGGCAATGTCGGCGCATCCGTCGTCGTCGCGCTGGTCGGGACCGGCGCCTCGCTGGCGATCGGCTATCTGCTGGGGCTGGTGACCGGACACGAAGGACGCCCGCGTTCGAGACTGGTCGCGATCATCCGTCGTCTGCTGGGCGACCAGGGCGCAACAGCGCTGGTCCCGCACTGGGTGCAGCTGCTGGTCGGCCTGCTGGTGGCCCTGAGCCTGCTGGCCGCGGTCGCGGTGCTGCTGCGCAGCCAGAAGGCGCAGGCCGTGCCGAGTCTGGAGGCCGAGCTGGAGGTGCGCGCCCTCCTCGCCGATGACCCGCACGACTCGCTCGGCTATTTCGCCACCCGGCGCGACAAGATGTTGGTCTTCAGCCCAGACCGTCGCGCCGTGATCGCCTACCGGGTGCAGCTCGGCACCTGCCTGGCCGCCGGCGACCCCTTGGGCGTGCGCGAGTCCTGGCCCGCCGCCGTCGACGAGTACCTCGAGACCTGCCACACCTTCGGGTGGACCCCCGGGGTGGTCGGCGCCTCCGAGGAGGGGGCGGCCGTCTACGAACAGGCCGGGTTGCGGGCGCTACGGGTCGGCGACGAGGCCATCCTCGACCCGCGGTCCTTCGACCTGACGGCCCGGGAGCTGCGTCCGGTGCGGGCCAGCGTCAGCCGCCTGCGCAATGCCGGCTGGACCAGCCGGGTCAGGCACCACGACAAGATCGGCGATGACGAGCTGGGCCGGCTCATCGGGCTCGCCGACCGCTGGCGGACCGGCGACGACCGCGGCTTCTCGATGGCCCTGAACCGTCTGGGCGATCCGCTCGATGGCCGCTGCGTGATGGTCGAGGCGCTGGCCCCCGATCCCGAGACGGGCCAGGAGCGCGTCATGGGGCTGCTCTCCTTCGTGCCGTGGGGCTTGCACGGTCTCTCCCTCGACGTGATGCGACGCTCGCCGCAGGCCGAGAACGGCGTCACCGAGTTCATGGTGGCCGCGCTGATGGCCGCGGGGCGGGAGCGCGGCTGGCGACGGGTGTCGATGAACTTCGCCGTCTTCCGCAGCGCGCTGGAGGAGGGCGAGCGGGTCGGGGCGACGGCCCTGCGTCGGGCCCAGCGGCGGGTGCTGCTGGTCTTCAGCCGCTGGTTCCAGATCGAACAGCTCTACCGCTCCAACCAGAAGTACCTGCCGCGCTGGCAGCCGCGCTTCCTGGTCTACGAGGACCCGGCCGACATCGGTCAGGTGGGCGCGGCGATGGCGCTGGCGGAGGGTTTCGTCGACCTGCCCGGCCTGTCCGGTTCGCTGGGGGAGCGCCCCCAGCCCCTGGCCGACGCGTCCGATCCCCGGGTGATCGCCTGGCTGGAGCGACCGCTGGCCGTGCTGCCCGCCCCGCGGCTGCCGGAGCAGGTGCGACGCCGGATGGCGACCAGGGAACGGATGCTGGAACAGGGCCTTGAGCCCTATCCGGTGCACACCGGGGTCGACGCGCCGTGCAGCATCGTCGACCAGGTCGACCACACCGGTCAGGTGGCCACGATCGCCGGCCGGGTCATGACGACCGGTGACCACGGAGGAGTCATCTTCTGTCGCATCGAGGACCTCAGCGCCCGGGTGCAGGTGCTGCTGGACCGGGAACGGCTCGGGGCCGAATCGCTGCGCAGCTTCAGGTCCCTGGTGGGTCTCGGCGACCTGGTGGCCTTCACCGGCCACGTCGGCCAGTCCCGCACCGGCACGCCCTCGCTGGTGATGCACTCCTGGCGGATCATCACCAAGAGCCTGCGCCCGCTGCCCGACAAGCGGGCCGGGATCAGCGACCCGGAGGCCATGGTGCGGCAGCGCGCGCTGTACCTGGCCACCAGCGCCGAGGCTCGCGGGCGTCTGGTGGCGCGCAGCCGCACCATCCAGGCGGTGCGCTCCACCCTGCTCGACGAGCACTTCCTGGAAGTGGAGACGCCGATCCTGCAGACCATCCATGGCGGCGCCAATGCGCGTCCCTTCCAGACCCACATCAATGCCTATGACCTGGACCTCTACCTGCGCATCGCCCCCGAGCTCTACCTGAAGCGGCTGATGGTCGGCGGCATGGAACGGGTCTTCGAGATCGGGCGCAACTTCCGCAACGAGGGCGCCGACGCGACGCACAATCCCGAGTTCACCGTCGTCGAGGCCTACCAGGCCCACGGTGACTACCGCACCATGCGGCGGCTCACCGAGCAGATGGTGCGACGCGCCGCGCTGGAGGCCACCGGCAGCACCGTGGTGCGGGCCGCGGGCCCGACGGCAGCGTGTGCGAGGTGGACCTGGCCGAGCCCTTCCGCTGGGTGGGGGTGCACGAGGCGATCAGCGAGGGGCTGGGGGAAAAGGTCGGTCCCGACAGCTCCCGCGAGGAACTGGCCCGCCACCCGGGCGGCTCGGCATCGAGGTGGGCCGACGGCACACCCGCTCCGGCATCGTCGAGGAGCTCTACGCCGAGCTGTGCGAGTCGCGCACCGTCGAGCCCACCTTCTACTGCGACTTCCCGGCCGACCTGTCGCCGCTGACCAGGCCCCACCGTGACGACCCCCGCCTGGCCGAGAGGTGGGACCTGGTGGTCTTCGGCTCCGAGCTGGGCACCGCCTATTCCGAACTGGTCGACCCGGTGATCCAGCGGCAGCGGCTGACCGAGCAGTCACTGCGCGCGGCGCAGGGCGACCCGGAGGCGATGGAGGTGGACGAGGACTTCCTGGCCGCCCTGGAGCACGGCATGCCGCCCACCGGTGGCCTGGGCATCGGGCTCGACCGGCTCGTCATGTTGTTGACCGGCGGTTCGATCCGCGGGGCCATCGCCTTCCCGCTGGTGCGCCCGGGCGGTGGTCGTCGTGGTTGACCCCACCCAGCACGTGGACCGCTTCGCCGGCCGCGAGATGCACTGGCAACTGCACGAGGGCACCGGCCCGACGGTCGTCCTGGTCAACGGCGCCGGCATGTCGATGGAGCACTGGGACCGGGTGGTGGAGCTGCTGCCGGGGCGGCGCGTGCTGTGCTTCGACCGTCCGGGCATGGGTGGAACCGGCTTTCCGGGGCGCCTGCCCAGCCTTGACGAGGAGGTGGCGAGCCTGGCCGCCCTGGTGCGCGAGACCGGTTCGGCGCAGGGTGGTGGCGTGGTGCTGGTGGCGCACTCGATGGGCTCCTTCCACGCCGAGGCCCTGGCGCGGCGGCACCCCGAACTCGTGGGCGGGATCGTGATGGTCGACGGATCGGTCGAGGAGCTGGATGCCCGCCCCGGCTGGCGTCTCGGGCAGGTGGCGACCGGTCTGGTGACCTCACTGGGCTCACTGCCAGTCAACCGGCTGATGGGGCAGGCGCTGCGGCTGGGGGTGTGGCGCCAGACTCATCGACCGCTGGCCCACGTCTCCACACCGCGCTTGTCCGACGTCTACCGGGACCGCGACTCGCTGGCCATGGGCACTGCCGAGTTCTTCGCCTACTACCAGCAGGCCTGGGACCTGCAGCTGCTGCGCCGGACGCATCCGTTGCCGCGGGTTCCGATGGTGGTGCTCACCGCCGCCGACAGTACCGAGCGTGCCTGGTCCAAACGCCAGGCGCGGTGGGCGAGGCTGCTGCGGGCCCGCCAGTACCCGGTGGAGGACTCCCGTCACCTCATGATGATTGACCGTCCCGAGGTGGTGGTGCAGGCCGTGCTCTCGCTCGACGGACGGGCCGAGGTGCCGGGCCAGGAGCCCTGTTCGCCAGGGGCGTGACCACATCACCCCTTGTGGTGCGGTTCTGCGGCGCCATACCGGGCAAAGTTGGATGGACCGGCGACCCACGGGTCCGCCCCCGCACCAGCCAAAGGAGCCCCATGAGCGACAGCACCAGGCGCACTGCCCTCCCCGCCCGCATCCTTGCGGTCGTCACCAGCACCGGCGAGTACGAGCGCGTCGGTTACCGCACCGGCCTGTGGCTGGGTGAGCTCACCCACTTCCACGACGTCGTCACAGAGGCCGGCCACCAGGTCGACATCGTCAGCATCACCGGCGGCGACGTCCCGCTCGACCCGGAGAGCCTCAGCGCCCCGATGCTGCTGATGGGCGGCACCAAGAAGCGCTACCAGGACCGCGCCTTCATGGACCTGCTGCGCGGCACGAAGTCGGTGGCCGACGTCGACGTGGAGGACTACGACGCGATCTACCTGACCGGTGGGCACGGCACCATGTTCGACTTCACCGATGCCCGGCTGGCCGAACTCGTCGGCGCCTTCGCGGCGCAGGGCAAGATCGTCTCCTCGGTCTGCCACGGCGCCGTCGGCCTGCTGGAGGCCACCGTCGACGGCCAGCCCCTGGTGAAGGGACGCGAGCTGACCGGCTTCTCCTGGAACGAGGAGAAGGTGGCAGGACGCCAGGATGCCGTCCCCTTCAACCTGCAGGAGCGCCTCACGGAGCTCGGCGCCGACTACACCAAGGCGCTGGCGCCGATGGTCGAGAAGGTCGTCGTCGACGAGAAGCTGGTCACCGGCCAGAACCCGACCAGCGCGAAGGGCGTGGCCAAGGCCGTGCTGGAGCTGCTGGAGAAGAAGCAGACCTGACGTCCGGGCCCAATGCCCGATTCCATGTTCTGAACCATTGTTCTCAACAAAGGAGACACCCATGAACCTCATCGACACCGCCGTCCTGCGACTGGTCGACGGCTACCGCGCCGGCATCTCGCCCCGCAAGGGCTGGAAGTGCGCCGCCGGTGCTGCCGGACTCGGCAGCACCTGCTCCACCGTCATCCGCAACAGCATCGCCGACCAGGGCGTCGCCCGCTCCGTCGCGCCCACAGCCCGCCAGTTCGCGCAGTGCGCTGGCGCCGCGCACCGCCTGGGTCGCTCGCAGGCGCGCGTCGAGGGCGTCTGCTGCTGCGGACCGATCCCGATCCCCTTCCGCTTCTGAGTTCTCACATCCAGGAATTCCGATGTGGTGCGTGGAAGCCGATCTCCTCGGCCCACGCTTCGGAGATCTCCTCCGCCTGGTCCGGGTTGGGTGACTCCTGCAGTCTGCGGTGGGCGGCATGGGCGGTGACGATCCGACGGCCCAGGCGCCGCCTGTTGCACTCGGCCAACAGCTCGTCGAAACCGGGCCCGTGGGGAAGGCAGACCGCCACCGCATGGGCACAGGTGACCAGTTGGTCGTCGCTGAGGCCCGCGATGCCCGTGTGGACGATTTCGTTTACGGGTGGCAGCGGGTCATCCTGCGCGATGGTGGAGCGCCAGTCGTAGCCCGGTTCCGCCGAGACGATGGCCAAGGTGGGCAGCACCCGATCGGACGGTATCTTGCGTTGCCCGGGCGGGAGCAGCTTGCGCGCCCGGGTCTCGATGGACTTCACGGTCTTGTCGAAGACATTGCCGATCTGGGTGAGGCTTGCGCCTTCCTGGGCCATGGCGATGATGACGTCGTGATCGTCGTCGATGAAGCCATTGCGGGGACGTTGGGCAATCGGTGTGGGCAAGGGTGGGATGGTCATGGATCCAGCGTCGGCGCCCCGTGGCCGCAGCTCAAGGGCTGGGTGTTGTCCGCTTGTTGTCCGGACCTGTCGAAGGGACAGTGCGCCGCCACCAGGGCTCGCAGACCATCAGCAACGGTCCTTGGCCGGCATCAGCGGTCCCGAGCCTCCTGCATCAACGGTCCCTGAGCCTCGGCATCAACGGTCCCTGAGCCTGTTGAAGGGACAGTCCGCCGCAAGATCGTCTAGACTCGTGGAGTTCGCATCCCTGAGGCTCCACTCGGGGGTGCGGCGTTCCGGGGCGTAGCGTAGTGGCTAGCGCGCCTGCTTTGGGAGCAGGAGACCGCAGGTTCGAGTCCTGTCGCCCCGACAGTTTCACGAAGATCGATGACAAGGCGTTTTCCCTAGGTTGACTAGGGGGAACGCCTTGAACTTTGTTCGGGGCGAGGTGGGCACGAAGGGGCAGAAGTGGCCTTGTGTGGGCATTCGTAAGACACGCAAGAGACACGAAATGAGGCTGCCATGGCCAGGACGACCACAGCGACGCGGCGGGGGAACGCAGGCGAGGACACTCGAGGGAACGCGACCCGGGCGAGGGGGAACGCGAGGACACAGCGAGGGAACGCAGGGGGAACGCAGCGTCGAGCGCCGCGGCGCGACTTCGGCCGGCTGACGAAGCTGCCGTCGGGCAAGTTCCGGGCGCGCTACTTGGGCCCGGACGGGCATTTGTACAACGCGCCGCGGACCTTCGTGGCGCGGATCGACGCCGAGGGCTGGTTGGCGCAGGTGGAGCGGACGATCAGCCGAGGGGAGTGGGAGCCGCCCGCAAAGGTGGAGACTTCGGTGGCGGAGCTCGTGTTGGAGTTCGAGGCCGTGGCCAGGACGGAGATCGAGCGACGGGACCTGACGCCGAAGACCCGCGAGCTGTACACCGGGATCCTGAACCGGCTGTTGGTGCCGACCTTCGGGCAGATGAAGGTGGACGAGATCACGCCGCGGCAGGTGCGGGCCTGGTTCGATTCGTTGGATGCGGACAAGCCGACGCAGCGGCAGCACGCGTACGCGTTGCTGAAGTCGATCATGGCGGCCTGCGTAGCCGAGGAACTGATCTCGTCGAACCCTTGCCGGTTGCGGTCTGCCGGCAAGCGCAAGACGACGCGGCTGATGCAACCGGCCACCGTTGAGCAGCTAGGACTGGTCGCTGATGGGTTGCCGCTGCGCTCGGCGCTGCCGGTGCTGATCGCCGGGTGGTGCGGTCTGCGCTCGGGGGAGGTGCGCGCGCTGCGAGTGCGCGACGTCGACGTGGACGAGGGCTGGATCTTCGTACGCCAGGGGGTCACCCGCGTGAAGGGACGGGTGATCATCGGCCCGCCGAAGACCCCGGCCGCGGTGCGGAACGTGGCGGTGCCGCCGCACCTCTTGCCATTGATGCGGGAGTGGCTGTGGCAGGGGGACGTCGGTGACCCAACGGGCTTCTTCTTTCCCGGGCGGGGGAGCGGGCCGATGAGCGAGAAGGCGCTTCGGTGTGCGTTCGAGAAGGCGCGGGCCGTGATGGGCCGTGATGATCTGACCTTCCACGATCTGCGGCACACGGCCGCGACCCTGGCGGCGCAGAACGGGGCGACGACGGCCGAGCTGATGGCGCGAATGGGCCACACGACGGCCCAGATGGCGATGCGGTACCAGCACGCGAGTGCTGAGAGGGATCAGCAGTTGGCGAGGAGGTTAGCGGTGCTGGCGACGGCGAATTGATGTCTGTCCGTGGGCTCAGACTTCGGTCTGGCCTATCCATGATTCGTCGTGTTGCTGCCCGCTTGCTTAGTGAATCACCACGCCCAAGGCTGTAGTGGTTCGTGGGCCGCGCAGCCTGCAATCTCATTCACGGGGTAGTCAGTCGCGCGGCATCTTTTGTCGAGGCAGGTGGCGCTGCTTTGCTCGCTACCGATGCACTCGATGGGAGTAGCCTCAGGCCTTGGATCCCGAGGGCTTGTTGCTTGCGCGTGCGTCAATGACAACGATGGACTTCTCGTGGCTGAGATTGAGTTCCCTCAGAACAGTATCAACCTTCGCAACGTCGGCGTCCGTGAAGCAGACGATCATCTTGACCGAGGTGCGAGTGCCGTTGGCCCTCTCGTAGACTGCTACCTGGTTCTGGAGGTTTCGCTTCAGGTGACTGTTGCTGGCGAGCTTGATCTCGATGAGCGATTTGTCGATGCCCCCTTTGCTCACCTTGAAGTCCACTGGCCCGCGGCCGTTGTTTACCTCGCGGTTCACGTCGAACTCGCTCCCGAAGAAGATCAGGCCGAAGAAGAGCTGGACTTCCTTCTCCGTGGCGAGGGGGCGTTCGTGGCCGGGCCGGTTGAGAAGTCGGTGACCATCCTGGTTCTCGATGTACTGCTTGAAGCCGATCGCCCGAGCGAGCGCCTCGTCGTAGCTGTTGACCGGCGTCTGGTACAGCGTGGTGTTGGTACGGATGTCCTCGACGACCTGTTGCACCATCCGCACGAGAACCTCGAAGACCTCCTGCCGCCTCTTGGCACTGAGTCCGACTGCCTGCTCCCCGGTGTTCTCCTTCTGGCGGATGTAGTAGTCGATGACTTCCGGGAACTGGAGGATCGCCGCCGCCGCCAGGTCCGAGTACTCCTTCTTCGTGGGGTTGTCGCTCAACTTCTTGAAGAGGTAGTTGTTGACCTGCGCACGGAGCTGGTCA
The DNA here is from genome assembly GCF_054783495.1 of Luteococcus sediminum. NCBI lineage: Bacteria > Bacillati > Actinomycetota > Actinomycetes > Propionibacteriales > Propionibacteriaceae > Luteococcus > Luteococcus sediminum. The sequence goes on from NZ_BAAGQL010000001.1 coordinate 52,955, forward strand.
TCCTCGATCGCGTCGGGGATGCTGCTGAACTCGCGCACCAGGTCAGAGCGACTGATCCAAGTGTCGTCCTTGGTGAGCATGTCGGCTGGGGTGAGCAGGACGTAGTCGTCGCGGAGTGCGGGCAGGTCGTACTGGCGCGGTTCCCAGGTCTCCGTCTCGTAGTTGAAGACCGCGCGAGCGACCGAGAACGCGCCGCGCTGGTCGGACGACAGATGCGCCTGGGCGAACGCCTGCGTGTACTCCAGCAGATAACCCTTGATGAGGTTCGTCGTGAAGTCGCTGATGTTGTCACGTCCGACGCCTTCTTTGATGAGCGCAAGCTTCTCCAGGTGAGCACCCTTGGTGATCGACTCCGACCCGAACCCCTTCAGTATCGAGCCGAGAGAGTTGTGGAGCGCGCGGGCAAAGCCCTTGCCGAGCCCGCTACCCGAGTTGCCGAGCACCGTGAATCCGAGCCAGTTCTGCTTCACCTCCTGGAACATGTACCAGGACTTGATGAGCCCAGGATCGAGGTCGGGGGTCGCCCGGTCGCGAAGGAAGACCAGGTAGCGGATCATTCCTTCGTGAAGATCGCGATACGCCGGCTTCTGGCTGTTGAAGAGGAGAAAGGGGTCGATGAAGAGTGGTAGGTCTGAAGCGAGGCTGATATCGAAGGCGCCGTAGTCCTCCAGAACTTTCGGCGATACTCCGAAATACTGGGAGAAGTAGAGCTCGATCGTCATCGTGGCTACCCGCCAGAAACGAGCTGCATCAGCTCGGTGTAGTCGGTCACCACGTCGTAGGTGACGTCGTTGCCGTTCTTCTCGCTGAGGGAGGCGAAGAACTTGCGGGCGCACTCGATCTTCGCGTCCTCGACGCCCTTCAGTTGCAGTGTGGACAGCGAGCCCTTGGTTTCGGCGACGAAGTAGACGTGCTTGACGCTGCCCTCGGTGAACGCGATGGCCCAGTCCGGGTTGTAGTCGCCGACTGGTGTGGGGATGAAGAACCCGCGTGGGAGCTTCGCGTAGACGGCGACCTCGTGGCTGGTGTCGAGTTCGGTGACGAACTCGCGTTCGATCTTGGAGTCGGTGACCACGTAGTCGTAGACGTGCTTCTTGAGCTTCGACCCGGCCTTGGAGAAGTCCTGAGCGGTCTGGTTCTCGGTGAAGATCGCGGAGTCGAACCGGTCTTCGAGCGCATCGTAGGCAAGGTGCTCGACGATGACGGTGGCCTTCTGCTCGTTGATGAGTCGCGCCGCTTCGGTGATGAACTGCTCGGGGTTGAGACGGAACTTGGCAAAGGTCCCAGGTGTGACGCCGCGGAGGATCGCAGCGACCGTGCGACGGGTGAGCTGGGTCTTCTCGGTGATCTCGCCTAGCAGGTCGTACTTCACCTGCGAGCCGGCACTCACGGTCTCGGTGTGCGTCTGCGTGGTCTGCACTGCGAAGCCGGAGCCGCTGGTCAGGTCGTCAGCCTCCAGCTGTTCCCGCTGCTTGCCCGCTTGCACGACGTACTGCAGTGCGGCGACATTGAGGTGCTTGTCGAGGTGCGCGATCGCTTTACGGATCAGCTCTGCGGAATCGAACTCGACCTGGTAGACGGCCCGGTGGTTGATCCGGCCCCACAGCGCCTGGAACTCCTTGCGCGCGAAGTTGGCTTCGTTCAGGGGTATCTTCTTCGGCTTGCGGTCATCGGTTGGCACCGGCAGATCAAGGTAGAGGATGTCGATCAGAGGCCACACGAAGTCGATGACGGGCTTGAGCACCTCAGAGGTCGGCGCGGCGAGCGTCCCATCTTCCTTGGCCTGCTTGTAAGCATCGGAGATCGTGTCGTCGTCGTTCACGTAGTCGTTCTTGACCAGGTACTTGTAGAGCGCCTGGGCAACGGCTTCCTCGATGACCGACTCGCCGGAGGGCGTCTGGATGGTCTTGCCGACGAAGAACTTGACGCTCGCTTTCCGGGGTCGCGCGGCCAGTGACTCGGAGATTTCGCGTTGGAGGCCGGTCACGAAGTCCGTGTAGGACTCGTCGGTGACGACGGTCAGCTCGTTGATGTCGTGCACGGTGACGGGGTTGTCCATCCGTTCTCCGTGCTGGTCGACGGACAGCCGCAGGCCCCGTCCGATCTCTTGGCGGCGGGAGACGGTGTTGTCGCTCTTCTTGAGCATCCCCATGACGAACACGTTGGGGTTGTCCCAGCCCTCGCGCAGCGCCGAGTGGGAGAAAATGAATCGCACGGGTTCGGCGAACGAGAGCAGTCGTTCCTTGTCTTTCAGGATCAGGTCGTAGGCGTCGATGTCGGTGGATTGACCCTTGTCGTCGCCGCGGCCGGAGACCTTGCCGTCGATCTGGTGCTTGGTCTTCTTGTCGATGGAGAAGTAGCCCTCGTGCACCTGCCGCGCGTCGTCGCGGCGCAAGTAGGTCTGGTACTCCTCGGTCGCCGCGTCGATGGCGAGTTCGCCGAGCACCTCGTCACGGATCGCGGCGTACTCCTCCTCGAACATCCGCGCATAGTCGCCCAGCGTGTCCTCGCGGCCGTAGTCGCGGTACTTGGCGACCTCGTCGATGAAGAACAGCGAGAGCACCTTCACGCCCTGGCTGAACAGCTCCCTCTCCTTGTCCAGATGGGCGCGAACGACCTCGCGAATCTGGATGCGCCGCTTGGTCTCCTCGGTGACGTCCCGGTCGGCGAGCTGGCCAGCCACGACCACATCGCCGTTGCTCAGCTCGATCACGTCCCGGTTCGCGTCAATCTCAGTGATGAACAGTCCCCTGTACGCCTCGATCCCGTTCGAGACATCGTGAAGGTTCGTCCCCACGTCGAGACGCTTGACCTGCCGCCGGATGCCCGTTGCCGTCTGCACCTCGATCTCAACCCTCGCGCGCGGCTTGGCGCCCTTCGCGATCTCGATGGCATCGAGATACAGGTAGGCGGTCGATCCAGCCAGACCCTTCACGGTGATGCCCCGCACGGCGATCTTCTTCACGAGCTTCTGGTTGTAGGCATCCAGCGCGTCGAGCCGGTGCACCTTGGTGTGATCGACCTTGTGCGTGGCCGAGTAGCGCAGCAACATCAGTGCGTTGAACCGCGACAGCGCTTCCAGCGACTTGGGGGCGCCGATCTTCTGCGGCTCGTCGATGATCACGATTGGGCGGTTGGCGCTGATGACATCGATCGGGCGGCGGGACTGGAAGTCATCCAGTTCGTCGTAGATGCGGCGGTTGTCCTTGCCGGTAGCGTTGAACGCCTGGATGTTGATGATCATCACCTGCACCCCGGCATCGGAGCTGAACCGCTCGAGCTCGTGCAGCTGGGACGAGTTGTAGATGAACGAACGGGGCTTCGTGCCGTACAGCTGCTGGAAGTGCTCGGCGGTCACGTCGAACGACTTCTTCACGCCCTCGCGGATCGCGACCGACGGCACGACGATGATGTACTTCGACCAGCCGTACCGCTTGTGCAGCTCCATGATCGTCTTGATGTAGACGTAGGTCTTGCCCGTGCCGGTCTCCATCTCCACATCAAGGTTCGGGGCACCCGGCGCGGCGGCGCTGGAGGCGAGCTTCGCCGACAGCGGGAGGTTCCGCGAGCGCTGCACCGCGTGCACGTTCTCCAGCAGTTGTGCTCCTGACAGGACGATCTCGGCGTTGCGCAAGCCCGCGTCCGGGCGCTCCTCGGCCTCGAACAGTGCCGGGGCGGTCACGGGGCTGACCTTGCCGGGGTCGATCCGGTAGGAGATGCCGTCATGCTTCGGTTGCCCGGCGAAGGTCTCGACGACAGCATCGACGGCATCGGTCTGGTACTGCTGGACCTTGAACTGGAGCTTCATCGAGTGTCTTTCTTTCTGCAACCGTCGCTGTTCGTCGTCGCTGCTAGAAGGGTGCGGGCGGTGTGGATGCCTGTGTTCATGCTTATCCTGGCCCTCTCGCGTCGTCGCTGTCGCCGTCATCCTTCTTGCCAGCGGGCTCAGACGGCAGGCTTCCGTCGTCTGCGTAAGAAAGCTCCCAGCGTGGCTTCGTGCGGGTGCCTCGGTTGACGATGACACCGTGGCGCCGCAGCTTGGTCAGGAGGTTCGTGATCTTGGTTGCCTTCTGCTGTTCGGTGAGCGCTTCGCTGAGCGCTGGCCGGAGCAGCGCCTCCACGTCGCCGCGGTCTGCGTGGCCCTGAGCGCGGAGGAAGTCGGTGAGGAGCGCCGCGTAGTGCGCGTCGGCCTGGGGCCGGGTGCGGATGTAGTCAGCCATCGACCCGGTCGCCGCTGCAACGCGAGGAGTGATCCGGCGGTGGGGTCTACGGCCCTCGATCAAGCCGACTCTCCGTAGATGGCGGGCGGCCTTCTCGCTGATGTCGAGTCCCTTCTGCACCCGATCCAGCGCAAGCACGTCTTCGAGGGGAAGATCGGTTCGGACCATGAGCAGCTGGGAGTAGGACTCGTCGATCACCGCGCCCGGGATGGTGAGCTTCACCTCGCCAGCGGTGCTGAGGTCGTAGTCGGGCAGCGGCAGGAAGCGACGGACCTGGTCTTGCACCATGCGGTGGATTCCGTAGCCCATCTGGTCGATGAGGTTTAGCTCCGTCATCGTCTCCACGAGGAACGGGTTGCGATACTGCCGTGGGGTGCGCTCGTCCAGGGCGTAGTCATCGGGTGCGCCGTCGAAGAACTCGCCCACGCTTTCGAACACGATGCGGTCGGCATGCTCGGTGACGATGATCCGAGAGTTTCGCGTGTAGTCCTGGTGCGCGATGCAGTTGTAGAGCGCTTCGAGCAGGCTGCGTTCGTCGTACTTGCTGATCTCTCGATAGATCAACTCATCTGGCGGAAGGAGCCGGAGCTGCACGTTGCGGATGCGATTCGCGAGCGCCGTGGTGTTCAGCAGGAACGGCAGTCTGAAGTGCTCGTTCGCCCGCTGCTCGCCAACGAGCTTCCAGGTCATCTGGGCAGGGTGCGGAGTCAACAGGTGCGTTGAGGTGTCGGCACCGAGCAGAACGAGCGCGGCTCGCGTGATCTGACCACCGCGGGTCAACCTCGCCTTGGCCAAGAACGTCGCGTCATCCCATGAGTCGATGTCAGCGGCAGGGATACGAGAGGCGTAGCGCTCGGCGAACCCCTGACGTGCGCGTGCGATCGCCGCTGGATCGAGGTGAGCGAGCGTGGCGTCAGGAACCACGACCGCCGACCAGTCAGCGCCGATGGTCTGCCGCCGAATCTCGTCCAACTTGTCGAGCGAGAGCGGCACCAGGCTCTCACCGGCACGGGCGCGGTAGTCACCCTTCCACGAGATCGGGATGCCGCGAGGCGCAGCCGGCACCTCCAGAAGCACCACGCGCTTGCCCGAGTGCATGACCTCGTAGACCTCACGGACAGTCAGCCCTTGGTCGATCGACTGATGGATGTGGTGCTTCAACGTCTGGCGCTGCTGCACCTCGATGAGATGCGTCGTTCCGACAACCTGCCGAGCGTTCGAGACCCCGAAGACAAGCCACCCCGACGCGAGTCCACGCAGGTTCGCCTCGTTGCTCAGCGCCGAGACGTACTCACCTGTCTTGTCCGCAGAGAACTGCCGCGCAGCCTCCTTGAACTCGACAACCTCGTTCTCCCAACCGGCCGACAGCCGGTCGAGGAGCTCGGTGAGTTCGTCGTTCGTAAGGGTCATGTCGTTCCTCAGATAGCCCTTACCTCAGTCGCGGGCGACACCTCACGGAACACCTGCTCGGCGTTGATACGTGCAGCGTCGGTGGCGAAGCCTGAATCCAGGAAGACAGCCCGTAGAGGCTGCCGCCTCGCGACCTCACTGATGATGGTCGGATTGATGTCCCCGGAGAAGCAGGCGACGAGGGCTCCCTCGGCCACCGAAAGGATTTCACGGCCATCAACTTGTTCGACGACGACGGGTTCGCTCAGGTCCAAAGCCCAGTCGATCAGCACTTGGAACAGCAGGTCGTACGTGTCGCGGTCCAGCCGGACGCTGTTGATCGCCCCGGACAGCATGTCTTGCGAGAGGCTGTCGGGGACTGCCAGGGTGTCGATCAAGTTCGAGGTGTCCACTCGCAGCACGCGGAATCCGCTATCCGCCAGCAGGTCGCCCGCATACCTCTCGTGCGCGAGTCGCATTCGCTGCTTGGTGATCTCAGCAACGGTCGCCGGACGCCCGAGGCGCTTGAGATGCCGGATCGCGTTCGTGGTGATCTGCTTCGCAGCTCCCTTCGCCGTCTTCAGCGACTCGTTCAAGTCCTCAGCAACTTGGATCCCGATGAAACGACATGACATCGACTCAGTGCTGTTGAGTTCCAGAACGGCCTGCATGGCCGACCCGGAACCAGCGAACATGTCGAGCACGATTTCATCGCCAGACACGCCGACTGCGCGATAGATGTCCCGGAGCAGAAGCTCGTCCTTGGGGTTCGTGAAGACCTTCTCGCCGAACAGCGTGGCAAGTCGCTTCGAGGCCGCGCGACCGTCGACGTAGCGGATGCTCGTGAGGCTCTGGTACTCGGTGTTTGCGAGATAGGTCTTGTTGTTGGGGACTGTTGTCTCATCGGGGCCGAAGTGGACGCGCCCGTCAGCTATGCGCTCGCGCATAGCTGACTCGGGGTATCGCCAGCCGGTGGACGGCATCTTGACCGTTCTCCCCGTTACCGGATGGCTGACCTCATAGACGTACTGCCCGTCATTCGGCCCTGCGATGTTGTCTGGGAAGTAGACGCCTCGCGCGTCCATCCAAGTGTAGTGCTTGCTAGCCGAAACCGGGTCGCTCGCAGGGAACTGCTTGAACCACGCTTTTGCCTCGGCGTTGATAGCAGCCCAGTCGTCGCCGTGCTTCCTCCGGAACCCGTCGAAGGCTGCATATATCTTGTCGAGACCCTCCTTCTTCTCAACCCAGTCACCGGCGTTGGCCTGACGGTTCTTCACGAAGAAGACGATGTACTCGTGCTGGATTGAGACGTAGGCCTGATCGTTCTTGCTGCTGTTCTTCAGCACGATCTCTCCGACGTACGATGCGTCGCCTAGCACCTCCTCGCCCAAACGGACGAGACTGGCGTGCTCGTTCTCATCGATCGACACGACAAGCACGCCATCGTCGGTCAGTAGGTTCCTTGCCAACTTGAGGCGCGGATACATCATGCTCAGCCAGTCAGAGTGGAAGCGACCGTTCGCCTCAGAGTTCGCAACCAGGCGCTCCCCGCTCTTCAGGCTCTGACCTGAGCGGGCGAGGTACTCGGCGCTCGACTCGGCGAAGTCATCGTCGTAGACGAAGTCGTTCCCCGTGTTGTACGGCGGGTCGATGTAGATCAGCTTGACCTTGCCGAGGTAAGACTCCTGAAGCAGCTTGAGCGCCTCCAGGTTGTCGCCTTCGATGAAGAGGTTCTTCGTTGTGTCGAAGTCCACCGATTCCTCACGCACCGGACGCAGTGTCTTGGCGATCGGTGTGTTGGCGGCGAAGGCGGCCGCACGCTTGCCAGGCCAGTCGAGGCGGTACCGCTCCTGCGGCCCGTCAACGACGTGGTCGGAGAGTTCTTGTCGGAGAAGATCAAAGTCAACAGCGAGGGTCACGTTGCCCTCCGTGTCTCGCGACTCGGTGATGACCTGCGGGAACAAGTCGGCGATCCGCTCGATGTTGCGAGCGGTGAGGTCGGGTGTGTGCAGGGTGCGCTTCTCCATCACGCACCGCCGACCAACGAGCGACGGTCATATGGTCTTGACCTCAGTGTGCGGCGAGCGTTCACTGAACACCTGCCCGACGTTGATGCGCTCCGCGTCGTCCGCAAAGTCTTCGTCGAGGAACACGACACGGAGCGGCTGACGCTCCGCGATGGCTGCGGCAGCCCGAGAGAGAGAGAGAGAGAGAGAGGAATCGCGCGTCTCACGCGGACGTGTGCACAAGATCAATGCACCCTCCTCAACGCCGTACACCTCGAAGCCATCGATAGTCTCCTTCTTGATCGGCATCGTGAGTTCCAAGCCCCAGTCGAGAAGCACCTGGAACAGAAGGTCTTCGCCTGTGCGATCGGGCTTCACGCTGCTTCCGAAGTCCGAGAGGGTCAGCTGATCCGTATCATCGGGCGCCCTCAGCACGTCGGTCATGTTCGTCGTGTCGATGCGGAGCGAACGGAACCCGACATCGAGCGTGTCAGCGAGGATTCCAGCTTGCGATCTCGTGTGGGCACCTGCCCTGCGAATCCGCTCGCGAGAGACCTCAGCGATCGTGCGATACCCAGCAGTGGCCGCGTCCGTGTTCGCATCAGCGACTTCATCAAGCTGCACCAAGATGTATCGCCGAGTTCCGCCGTCCTCCGCGTTGAGCCGTGAGACCGCATCCCCCGTCGTTCCAGACCCAGCAAAGAAGTCGAGCACGATTGAGTCAGTGTCAGTACCCTGCCGGACCAGCTCCTTGATGAGCCGAGTCGGCTTGGGGAACGCAAAGACCCCACTGCCGAGAAGCTCGCGTCCCTCCTGCGTCCCGTCGGCGGTGTATGTCTCCTCGATCACCGACCTGAAGGCGATCAAGTCCGTCTGCATCTCCGCGCGGAACTTCTTTTCCCTTGGTCTCCCACCTTCGCGCGACGGAAAGAGAATGCGTCCTTCAGACACCATCTCCGCCATCCGTTCCGACGAGTACCGCCAACCAGTGTTGGGATTCGGCGCATACACCGTGTCAGTCGCAGGATCAACGAGGTCGTAATGAAGGTTCGGTCGTTGCTCACGCGTGGCGAGACCGAGAATGCTTCGACTCATCCAGGGTCCACGCGGGTCGTCGTCGGGGTTCCCGAACTTCGATTCGTCTCGTTCCACGCCGCGGAGGGAGCCCTCGGATGAACGGGCATATGCAAGGACGTACTCGTGATCGGTTGACACGTTCGTCGTGGCCCTCATGTCTGTGAACTTCCGAGCTCTCCAGACAAGCTGTGCGATGAAATTCCGTTCACCGAAGACCTCCCCGCATACCTTCCGCAGATTGTCGACCTCGTGATCATCAATCGAAATAAAGATCACCCCGTCCTCGGTCAGCAGGGTGCGCGCCAACTTCAGACGCGCATACATCATGCTTAGCCAGTCAGAGTGGAAGCGCCCGCTCGATTCGGGATTGGCCAGGAGACGTTCGCCGGCACCGGATGCCTGGCCCGAACGCTCCAAATACCCAGCGCTGGACTCGGCGAAGTCGTCGTTGTAGACGAAGTCGTTGCCGGTGTTGTAAGGCGGGTCGATGTAGATCAGCTTGACCTTGCCGAGGTACGACTCCTGAAGCAGCTTGAGGGCATCGAGGTTATCGCCCTCGATGAAGAGGTTTTTCGTGGAGTCGAAGTCCACCGACTCCTCACGAACGGGACGCAGGGTCTTCGCGATCGGCGCGTTCGCCGTGAAGGCGGCGGCGCGCTTGCCGGGCCAGTCGAGCCGGTAGCGCTCCTGTTGTCCCTCGACGATGTGTCCGCTGAGTTCCTGGCGCAGCAGGTCGAAGTCGACCGCTCGCACGGGGCTGTCGTCGGCGTCGAAGGTCTCGGTGACCACGTTGGGGAACAGCTCGGCGATCTTGTCGATGTTGGCCTGCGTGAGGTCGGGTGATGTCATGCGTAGTCTCTCCACGGGTTACCTCTGCTGTTCCAGTTCGTGTTGCTTCGTCTTGAGTGTGCGTCGGAGCTCGACCTTTCGGTTGAGCTGTGGCTCAGTGCGGAGCTTGCGCTCCAAGGACGCGACCTCGCGTTCGAGCTTGCGCACCGTGGCAAGTCTGTCGGCGACGTCTGGCATTTCCTCGCCCGGGCGGGCTGTGATCGGCGTCAGCGGCTGCAGGAGTGCCGCGTAGAGGGCGGGCAGCGTGATCGCCGTAGGCAGGGCCTGCCGTTTTGTGTCTCCTGGCTGCCAAGCGGTCGAGTAGTAGGCGCTGATCTTGGGAGCCCCGGTGCCGAGCTGCTTGTGGGCTGCTACTGTGCGCGCCTCGGGCTGGTCGGCTCGGTGACGCGTGATCTCGAAGATGATCGGGAACGGGATGGCCTTGTCGATGGCGCCCAGGACGGCTTCGCTCACGTCATCGGTCTTGGCGTCGATCGTGAAGACCTGCACCTCCGGCACGGTCGGCGTTCCGGGCAGGTTGATCGTGGCCTCGGCGAGTTTGTAGGCCCAGGTGATGCGTTGGACTTCGTTGATGAACTTCTCGCGCACTGCCGTGCTGACGGTGCCGTGCTCGTAGAACTTCTCTTTGGGTACTCGTCTGCCGAACTTCGCTGCCTCGGGCCAGCGGTAGAGGATGTCAGTCATTGGCACCGCCCTGGGAGGGGTCTACGACGGCAATGAACGCGGTCAACTCGAAGTCATCGAGTCCCGCGATGGTCTGGGTAAGGGCGGTGGTGCTGCCGCCGGTAAAGAGACTGTCGATGTCGCGCTCCTCAGTGACATCGATCATCGAGTGGATCGCGTCGGTGAGCAACGCCGAATACTTGCCCATCTGTGCACCCTCGCCGGTCGCAGCGTTGAACACGCCGATGACATCGCCGACCGGCTCCTCGTAGGGGCGGCAGCCCGCACGGAGCAGGTCGAGGAGGTGCTTAGCTTCGGTGTGGTTCGCGATCACCTCACCTTGGTCGTCGAGGTAGACGAGGTAGTGCGGGTGGAGCCGATTGCCTCTGTTGATGTGCTCGTCTGCGGTGAGGTTCCGGAGGGAGAAAATGACGCCGGGTCGTAGTCCCTTGCTGGGGTCGGCTGGGATCACGGCGTGGACCCCACGGGGTGCGGTATCGAGGTCGCCGTGTTCCTTGATGTAGCCGAGCAGGTCCATGCGGAAATCGTTGAGGCCGAGGTCGGTGATCGAGACCCCGGTGCGGACATCTTCGAGCTCGATGACCTCGTCTTGGAGCTTGCGGAGCTGTTCCTTGCGGAAGGCGGCGTCGGAGTGTTCAAGGGTGAGGACGTTATCGTCGGCGGTGCTCGCGAGGTCGGCGATGACCATGCGGTTCTCGACGCGCTCCTTGAGGTTGATGTACTCGTCGAGGGAGATGGCGGGCCAGAAGTTCACGAGTTGAATTTGGCCGTTGGTAGAACCGATGCGGTCGATGCGTCCGAAGCGCTGGATGATGCGCACCGGGTTCCAGTGGATGTCGTAGTTGATCAGGTAGTCGCAGTCCTGGAGGTTCTGGCCCTCGCTGATCACGTCGGTGCCGATGAGCACGTCCAGCCCGCGCGTCTCGCGCGGCATCGTGAGGTGGCGCTGCTTGGAGCGCGGCGAGAACAGCGACATGACCTGCTGAAAGTCGAAGCCTGTGCCGAGGGTCGTCTTCGCTCCGTGGCTCCCGCCGGTGATCACCGCAGTGTCCAATCCGACCGCAGCGAGGGTGGGCGTCAGTTCGCGGTAGAGGTAGTCGGCGGTGTCGGCGAAGGCGGAGAACACGAGCACCTTGCGGTTGCCGTCGTTGATCGGGTGCTGGGCCTTATCCTGGATGAGCTGCTTGAGCTTGCGGAGCTTGAGGTCGTGCTCGGGGGTGACCTTGCGCATCTCGTCGAGGAGCTCGCGCAGGGTCTCGCGGTCGTTCCATAGGTCGCGCTGCCAGGACTCGATGTCGAGGTCGTCAAGGTCGATCTTGATCTTCTCGCCGAAGGAGAGCGCCTCGATGTTGGCGTCGTCTTCGTCATCGACATCGAAGTCGAGGCCCGCGAGTTCGGGGCTCAGGTCCGCGAGGTTGCCCGCGTGGTTGCTAATGTGCCCGAGCGTGTTGGTGACGGAGCCTTCGATCTTCGCCAAGGTGAGGCGGAACGCATCGACCGAGCTCTCCAGACGCTTGAGCAGGTTGACGGTCATGAGCTTCTTCAAGCCCTGCTCGCGGCCTGCCTGCCCGAGGTTGGAACGAGCGCTGCCGGCGGTGACGTTGTAGAGGTCTTCGTACTTGGAGCGCCGACTCGGGAACACGTAAGCGAGGGGGGTGTAGACGGCCAGGGTCAACGCCTGGAGCTGCTCGAAGATGTCGTTGAAGCCGGGCACCTCCGGGAGGTCCGTGAGTGGCTCGCGGATGGACAACGGTGGGCGTCGCTCTGGGAATGCCCCGATCTCGGTGGTGTCGTAGAACGCCTGGATGTGCTTGCGGGAACGTGCGATCGTCACGGAGTCGAGCAGCTCGAAGAAGTCGAAGTCGAGCATCTGAAGGATGCGGTCGGTGGTGCGCTGCTCGGGGTCGAGCTTGGACCACTCGTTGAACACCCGTTGCGCGTCAGAGAAAACCTTCTCGACCGTCGTTGACAGGCTCAGGTGCTGGGCGAGGTTCTCTGACTCGCCCTCGTAGGCGAGCTGGAGCTGGTTCTTGAGGTCCTTGAAACGGTTGTTCACCGGGGTGGCCGAGAGCATCAGCACCTTGGTCTTCACGCCCTCGCGGATGACCTGGCGCATGAGGCGCTGGTAGCGCGACTCCTTCTCCTCGGCGTAGTCAGCGTTGCGGAAGTTGTGGGACTCGTCGATCACGACGAGGTCATAGTTGCCCCAGTTGATCCGGTCCAGCCGCAGGCCGAGCGACTCACCCTTGATGCGGGAGAGATCGGTGTGGGCAAGCACGTCGTAGTTGAACCGGTCGGAGGCGAAGATGTTGGTCGTCAGGTTGGCGTTGTAGTTCGTCCAGTTCTCAGCGAGCTTCTTCGGGCACAGCACCAGCACCGACTTGTTGCGCAGCTCGTAGTACTTGATGACCGCGAGCGCGGTGAACGTCTTACCGAGGCCGACGGAGTCGGCGAGGATGCAGCCGTTGTAAGTCTCCAACTTGTTGATAATGCCGGTGGCCGCATCGCGCTGGAAGTTGTAGAGGCTCTGCCAGACCTTCGTCTCCTGATACCCAGTGCGGTCGTTCGGCAGCACGTCCTCGTTGATGTCGACGAGGAACTCTGCGAACAGGTTGTAGAGGATCAGGAAGTAGATGCCTGCCGGGGAGTTCTCGGTGTACACGCTGGCGATGTGGTCGTGGACGGCCTGAGTGACATCGCTGACCTGGTCGGGGTTGTTCCAAATCTGGTCGAACAGCTGCATGTACTGCTCGGTCATCGGGGCCTCGTCGAGCCGGTTCACGAAGCTCGACACGGCGTTGCCGCGTTCGTAGCCGAGGTCGACGGTCGTGAACCCCTGGAGCTGGGTGTAGGCGGCCTTGTCATCGATGACCGCGAACTGCTGCATCGGGTTGCCCGTAGCGTTTGAGCGGAAGGTGACCTTGCGGCGAACCCAGTCAGCGCACTCCCGTGCGATCGCGCGCTGGGTGAGCTTGTTGCGCAGTCTGATCTCGAACTCAGAACCGGCGAGGCTCGACTCGGCGTGTCCGCCAGGAACGAAGAACTCTCGCCGCTCCTTGCGAAGTTTGTCGGTCACTTCCTCTGTTACGAACGACGGCGACGTGAAGAGGAACTCCACTTCGCTGACTTTCTCCAACTCGTCGCGGAGAGCCTCGAACGCGAAGATTGAGAACGTCGAGGCAGCGACGCGTACCTTCGAGCCGGGCGCGATCTCGGCCTTGAGGTCGTCCCCTAGGAGGTCAGAGACGTTGTTGATGATCCGCACGTGACTACCTAGTGGCCTGGAGGTAGGTGGAGATGCTGTCCGCAGACAGCCAAGGCTCAGGCACTCAGACCTCCAGGTGGACCGACCGGGGATGAAGGGATTGATCTGATCCTATGGGTGGCGGCCGGCGATCGTGCGTAGCCACGCCATAGAGGATCTTGCGCACACTGCCAACGTCGGCCATCCGAGCGTCAGCCCAGCCGTCGCTGCGGCGGGAATCGTTCTGCTGTAGGCATCCGCTCCGAGGTTCTTTGCGAGGGTCGACGTCCGGAGTGCAAGAGGTGTGTGCGGCTTCGATGGTTCGTGTTTCCCCGAGGGTTCGTGAGCACCGAGCGGCGACATCGGGCTTGCTTGGGTGTCGAGGGTTCGTCCGGGGCAGACAGGGGTGGCTGATCCGGACGCGCTGGACTCGGCAGCAATGGAGGTTCACGGCGGACGGGGGAGTGGTTGGGCGAAAGCTGGCAGGTCGTCGGCCGGGTGGTGACCGGCGTGGTGGCGACCTGAGGCGAGCGGGAGCACGACGCTCGTGGTGGTCGGTGGACGCCGCCCGAGCAGGTGAAGTCCACGGGCAGCCCGGTGGGGCGAGGAGTGGTTGACTCCGCACCACGAAGGAACCCGATGCGGCCGCGGTCACTCCTACAAGAGTGGTGTGATGCCCAGAGCCCTCGGAAGGGCAGCCGCAGCCCCTTGGCGAATGATCTCGATCTTGGGCTGTGAATCGAGCCAGCGAGAGGGAAAGCTCGGGCACCAAGCCGGGCGACCTTGGCAAGCCAGGTACTCGAGCATCATGAGGTGCCATGGACTGAAGGGCTCGGTGGTGTCCCAGACGTCGGAAGGAACAAACTCGTGTGATTCACGGGGCGAGGGCTCCGGGGGAAACCCGGGGTCTACGACGACAATCTCCAGTCCGTGTCGATTGCAGGACCACTCTTCAATGAGGTGGTTAATGTGCTCATCACGGAAGGAGTAGCCGCAGACGATGAGTCGGCTTGCGGACCGAAGCCACCGCCTGAATTCCAACCACATGGCTAGATACGGACCATCCGGTCGGAACTTCCCGCGTGGGCCAAAGATGACGCCCGGTTCGAATAGTCCCTCGTCGTCCCACTCTGGCATCTGGGGAAACCCTGGGGTTGAGCGATTCCCCGGGCCGTCGAGTTCACGGCCAGTCTCCAAGTACCGGTCGATCGAGCCGTGAAGCTTCAACAGTTGCGCATCTCCGTGGCTCCAGTGCCAGTCGGCTCCACCGCGCCAGTTGTCGAGCCCGAGGTCCAGTAGGACGGAGGCGCGCTGAGCGGCGATCTCTACTCCGCAGTCCATGTTGAGCGTGGCAATCCGCGGCTCGTTGCTGGAGAAGAGTACCTGCAGATAGTCGAAACGAGACGGGTGAGAGGGGGCGAGAAGATCCCGGAGTGCAAGCTCCATGTCCCTCATCAGCTTTTGCGCTACGTTTCCGTCGGTGTCGTCAGGCAGCATCTTCCACTCTTGCACCACCGGTGCGAGGATTGGACTGTCGCGTTCCGAGAGGACTTGCGCCAAAGCAAAGATGCGCTCGACATCGATCGCTTCAGTGTGTAGCCCCTGCACCCGGTCATGCTCACGCGCCGCTTCCACGAGTTGGTCGAACGAGTCGGCGCGCTGGACGTCCAATGGGCCTCCGCATGTCGGGTCAATGTGGTGGCGCAGCCAGCTGCTCATCTTGTCGGACAGTGAGTTGGCGGCAGGGAGTCCCGCGTCAACCGAAGCGCCGGCACCAAGCAGTACGACAGTGGTCACAGCCTGATGCCTGCCCGTGGCGGGCTGGCCTCGAGATAGCAGTCGCCTGGGCGCGACCAATCGGTCCAGGAGCGGTAGTCGCTTCATCGGGACCTCCGAGTGCTTGGTATGCAAGGGGTGGGGCGGCGCGGACTTGAACTGCACGTCTGAGTCTTGCAGGTTTCACCGCGCGCAGAGTTGCTAGGGGCAACCTCCACGTACCCAAGAGGACGGATGTGTGTTTTGAGCGTTCCAGATATGCTTCTGTCATGACTGGACTGCTGCCTGTAGAGGATGCGCGCCGACTGCACGCTGCTGTGGATGAGTTGCCCGTCAAGGCAGCTCGCGACCCCTTCCTGCGCCTTCTCGAGGTGTTGGAGACATCGCCGGGCGCGGCGATCTTGCCGGCCGACGAGCTGCTCAGTACGCGGGCGGTGGCGGACCATCTCGGTGTCAGCCGGATGACCGTGGTCCGACTCATTGACCGCGGCGCGATCGAGGCCGCTGGTGCGGGCGTGCATCGCAAGGTCAGGGCGTCCGAGGTTGAGCGTTACCTCCGCGAGCGTACGGCCAAGCGCCGCGCGGCTGTGGCCGCGCTTGCCGGCGACGTCGGCGCCGATATGCCCGACGATAAGGTCCTTCGCACGCGGTGACCGTGGCCACTTCGTCCTCGGCGCTGCGGGGTTGAAGGCCACTGCTGGTGGATTTCTGGGTGGTGCTCTTGGTGCCGGAGGTTGACACTAATGTGTCAGGGGTGACACTTTAGTGTGTATGTCGGGGTTGTCCATTGATGACGTCGCGCAGCGGCTGGGGGTTTCCCGCACCGTCGTCGCGCGGCTTGTCGCTGACCGCAGCCTGCCTGCCGAAAGGGTAGGCAGCTCTTGGGTTATCAACGCCGCCGATGTGGCGCAGGCAGCCGATGCCCGGCGCGGCCGGGCGCGACCCATGTCCCCTCGGATGGCGACGGCCTTCCTTGACGTGATGGCCGAGGCTGAAGGCGAATCTGGCATGGGGTATCTCCGCCGACTCAACGCCACCGAGCGGCACCGGCTGTGCAGTCGTCTCGACAGGCTGGTCGCAGCCAGCGAGCCGTCGAAACAGCTGCGGTCGTGGCTGTCCAAGCGGCATCCCATTCACCGATTCTCGATGCGGGGGAGCGTGGACGAGATTCTCCAGAAGCATCGGCGGACGGCGGCAGGGGCAGCACATCCCCGGCTGGGGCTCGTGATGGGGCCGGTCATCGACCTGCACGTGACCAAGCAGGGTGCCCGCGATCTGGTCGAGGACTTCTGGCTTGAGCAAGATCCGCGCGGACCTGTGCGAATCCACGTTGAGGAGGAACCGCGGGTCGATCTGGCTGCCGCGCTTGCGGATGTCGCTGACCTGGGTGGTCCCCGCGAGGACCACGCCGTTGCCGAGGTGATCCGATCGTGGCGGTGATCATTCCTGCAAGCGCAACGCCGGTCCAGCTCGAGGCTTGGCGGGTCGCCGGTGACCTATCTCGGCTCATGCCCACAGGGTGGGTGGTGGTGGGTGGCCAGATGGTCCAGTTCCATGGTTGGCGAACCGGGAACGACCCGGAACGAACCACCACAGACCTGGACGTGGCCCTGGCCATTCGGAGCGAACGCTTCGCCCTCCAAGAGGCCACCCGCCATCTGCAGGCAGCTGGGTTCTCACCCATGCAGCACGACTCAGGTATCGAGTACCGCTGGACCAGAGCATCGCAGATGGTCGAAGGCGCCAAGGTGCAGGTGGACATCCTGCTTCCGCGAAATCTTGGCGAGCGCTACCCGCGTTCGATCACTGGGGCGGACGGTTTCGAGTCGGCGGGGGTCCAGTGGGCGACCGAGGACGCCTGCGCCTATGACATCGACGTCGCGGGTGAACTCTTCACGATCCCCGTGCCAGATCTCGTCGGCGCCATCCTCGCCAAGAGCGCGGCCATCCTGCAGGAGCCGACCAGTCACGGCCGGCGCCACTCGCGAGATCTCGCCTTCCTCTGCCGAATCGCGACGCGGGGAGACCTCGCTCGACGCGTGTCGGGAGCCCAGCGGGACCGCATCGCTCGCGCACTCGAGGCCTGCGGCGATGACCCCACGCGCGACATGCAACTGGTGATGGGAAGGCTCGCGGGGCAGGCACCCGAGCTTCCGTTCTAGATCCGATCTTGGAGGGGCTTCCTTTGCCGGTCAAGCCAGCGCCGCTTGGGGTGCCGAAACGGTAGGCTCAGGCCTATCCACAGTCGAAAGACACGCGAGAGACACGGACGCCCGATCACCGCCTCCCAACAGGAGAAACGCCTAATGAATCGGGGGAACGCTCTGGTCATCGCCCTCTTCGAGTCCTGTCGCCCCGACGCTTGAAGGCCCTAGTCAGACCGGGAATCGGTCAGGCTAGGGACTCTTTCGTGTCCAATGCGTGCCCAAACGGGCAGCAGGTCTACCCCCGAGCTTCCCGGATCGCTGCGACGACCTGCGTGGGGTTGCCGACGGTGGAGATTGCCCTGAAAGTGTCGCCGTCCAGGCGCACCACCTCGCCGTCGGTGAAGCGGACCTCCCAAACGGACCGGTCTGGGGCCCAAGGGGAAGGGCTGGGAAGGTAGATGCCTGAGACTGCTCGCAGAGGCAGTGCCCGAGCCATGCGGATGCCTTCGCGTGTGACACCCCCTCCCACGGTGCCCCGTCCGGACGGCTCTTCTAGGGGACTCTCGAAGTCGGCCTCGAGCTCCACGAGCCACGCGCCGACAACCGCGACCCAGCGGACGGTGGCTGTGCGATGCCCGCCCTCTCGCTCGTTCACGCAGGACCACTGGGCGCGCGGTTCGGCCTCGCCGACGAGCTGATCGACGAGGCGGACGAGGTCTTCGGCAAAGTGATGCGGCCCGGGTCCGCGATCCGGTCCCGCAGCGCCGGCTTGAAGGGTTCGGCTGTCATGGTGTCTCCTCGGTCTAGCGCTGGACGATGAACACGCTATGCCGGCCCTCTGACAGTTTTCGGTGGTGCCCTCTCAGTCGGGACCCATTGGGCGCATGAGGACGGCGGAGACGATTCCGACCGTGACGTCCTTCACGGTGCCGCCGATTCCTCGAACCAGGGCGTCCTCGTCCCTCCGCACGAGCTGTTCCGCCTCCAGGGCTTCGGCGATTTCCCGAGCCATGTCTTCCGGACTCGGCCACTGGCCGGGAGCGCGGCGGCCAGCTGGGAGCGCGTTCTTGACAACGGCGTGGAGCATTTCGCCGCCCCATCCGTCCTGGATGCTCACCTCCAGGTACTCGCCGTCCAGGCGAAGGAGGGCGCGCTTGGCGACGTCTTCAGGCAGGTCTGCGACTTGCGCGACCCGCCGGAAGTCGGCGGTGCCCTCATGGTCCACGAGCTCAACGGCGGCGACGAGGATGGGCAGGTCTTCGGCTAGCCAGGTTGGGGGCAGGAGGTCAGTCATTGGGGGCGTCATTGGTGAGCACGCGGGCGCCTAGGCTGACGAGGTGCTCGTCCAGTTCAGCCAGGCTCGCCCCGCGAGGGCCATAGACGTCCAGGTGAGTCACTGCGAGCCGGCGGTCCACATGGGGACGGAGACCGCGAGCCTCCACGTACTCGGTTGCCGCGCGGACCGCGAAGTTGTCGGATGCGTCGAATGAGTAGCCGCGTCGTGAGTCCAAGACGACAGGATGGCAGACCGCACTGACAGTTGTCCGGAGACGGCGAGGCCCCGGCTCGCAGGAGGGAGACGGGGGCCTTGGGCTGGCCGGGGTTAGCGTGCCCGGCCAGATCACAGGCGGTCAGGGAGACGACCGCGAAGGCCTCCGGGCGGGTGACCGCGAAGCCGAAGCGGTCCTCGGCGCGGAGCTCGACCCGCTTCGTGTCGAACAGGACGCGGTAGCCGTCGGCCTGCGGGGTGGTCCCCTCACGGACCATGAACTTCGCCGAGTCCCAGTTGTCCAGAACGGTGGTGCCGGCGGGCATCGATGAGGTCGTCGACCTGGTCGTGGGGTGCGCCGGTGGCGCTGAGTTCGTCGGCGTCACAGAGCAACTGTTCAAAGATGGGGGACGGTCGGCGCTCAGTTGCGAGGCCGTCCGAGTAGTCGCGGTGGAACTTCGCCCAGCCGCTAAGTGTGGTCATGATGTCTGCAAGGCGGTCGTCGCGCAAAGACGGTCTCAGAGGGGAGGTGGCTTGGGGCGTTTCGCCATCACGTCGTTCATCAGTTGGCGTTCGTGCAGCCAGTTGCGGGCAGCCGGGCTGATGCAGGTCATGACGCGGCGAGCTCGGTCGAGGTCGTCGTGGAGATCACGCCGCAGTAGGGGCTCAGGGTGCGCGGCCCTGTTGCGCAGGAAGTGGAGCTGTTGGACGTCGTTCTCGATGGACCGTTGGAGACTGTTGGCGTCCAGGTCCGTGTTGGGGAAGGCGTGCTGGAGGGCCGGGATCCACAGAGTGGTCAGATAGCGTCGGCTGAGCAGGAAGCGCCAGAAGCCGAAGGAGAGCTCGGCGACGATGCGGCCGTGGGTTGGTTGGCGGCGTCCGGCGCCTGCTCGGTGAGTGGCCTTGGCCAGGTCTCGGCGACCTTGTGTGTCGAGGGGTGCCAGATCGAACCAACTATGGGAGCCTCGCCTGTGAGCCCAGCAGGTCAGGTGATGATCGAGGGCGTTGCGCAGAGGGATCTCGACCATGGCGGTCATGGCCAGGGCGGCCGTTGTCACGTCGATGTTCCAGTTGTAGAGGTGGAGGGCCGCGGTCAGGTCATCGTTTGACGCCGTGAGGTAGGTGGCGAGGCGCTCGTGGGTGAGCAGGGTCGCAAGGCTTTCGTTGCTCACGCTGTCCATGGTGCTCGATTCGCCGGGGTGGTAGAGTCGTAGGTGAAGACCCCGGAACGATCACTGGCTTGCCACATCGCCGGGGTTTCGTCTTTGTTCGAGGATATCGGTGGCCTCGGACCTCACGGTGCCTGTGGATGGCGGTCAAGGACATGTGATCCGGCCACGGGGCGGCCAGTGGGGTGTGTTGTCTGCGTTGGTCATGGCAGCGCCTCCTCGACGGCCCGGGGGAGGGTTTCCGCGCGCCGGTTTGCATTACGCAAGGCAGTTTCGGGGTCGGGACTGCCCCCAGTTTGGTTGACAGATTTCTAGGGGCTGGTGAGGCGGCCTGTGCGACCGTGTGGTGGACCAGCTCGAACTCTACCGGGGTGAGCTTGCCCAGACGCCGCCGGCGGCGCTGAGGTCGTCGGCCTCGAGGGGCAACTGTTCGATGATGAGGGGGCGGTCGGTGCTCAGTTCGTCTGGATGAGTGGTCATGCCCACCCAAGCCGTGGGGGTTCTTACTGTGCCGGCCGGTCAGTGCTCCGTCTGGAGCGGCGACTGCTCTGCAACGGTGACGGCGCGGTGCCACGCTGTGAGGGTGACGTTGTGGGCTTCTTGGGGAGTGACCTGTGGCTGGCACTGGTGGTTCAGGGAGGTGAACCATTCGTCAGGGGAAGGGGCGCCTGTGGGGAGGTTCCAGGGCTTGGGGTAGCCGCCGGTCGGGCCGATGCGTCGATAGGTGCGTGCTGCTTCGGCGGTGATGTGTCCGGCGGTGGCCAAGGCCCACAGGTCGTAGAGGTCGCGGGGTGCGTTGCGGGTGGTGTCACTCCACGCCATGGTCTTGGCCACCACGAATCCGGCCGGTGTGGGCGTGGTGAGCTCCAGGTCAGGCAGAGCGTGGTAGCGCTGGTGGACCAGGGTGGTGCAGCGGGGGAGTGGGATGTAGTTGCGTCCATCGATGAGCTGGATCCGCAGCTGGGTGTCGCCGATCTGGTAGATGCAGGCCTCGGTGTCTCGCTTCGCCGCAGTGAGGGATGGTTCAGCCGTGATGTGGCCGAAGCTCCGGGCCAGTCGGGTCCGGATCGCGTCGTCCAACGCCTTGGCCACCGTTGGGCGGGGTCCGATGGAGAGTAGGTCGATGTCTTCGCTGAGACGCAGGCCATCAAGGATGGTGCGACTGAGTGCAGTTCCGCCGTAGAAGACGAACTGGTCGCGCAGGGGTGCGATGGCTGCCAGGACATGTGAGATGACGAAGTCGTGTTCGATCGACTCGCGGGGCGCGCCGTAGTGCTGCATCTGTGCCCGCGCATCCGCGTCCGAGAGCTTGTAGCTCGCTGGGGTGACTGGTTGGCGTGTCACCCGGGCGCGGGGTGGCTGGCGGGCAGGGGGTGTGCTGTTGTCTGGGGTGGTCATGGCAGTGCCTCCTCGACGGCCCGGGCGAGGGTTCTTGCTCGTGGGTTCGCGATACCCAACGCAGTTTCGGGGTCGACGTGCGCGGCCAAGGCCTTGACGGCTGCGCTGGCTTCGTTGGACAGGCCTCCGAGCTGGGGTCGGGCGATCAGGTCGACAAAGGTCTGTTCGGGGGTGGTGACGAGGAAGGCGCCCAGGCGGCCGGTCTCGAGACGGGCGTCGAGTGCGTCGACGTCGGTGGTGGTGAACGTCACCTGTGTCTGGTCGGTGAGGACGACGGGTCGGTGCTGCTGCGGGACGGCGATGACTGTGGTGGCGATGGCGCGGGGGATGGCGTGGTGGAAGCGGGCGGCGCCGATGCCGTACAGGACGGGGATGCGGTCGCCATACTGGGCTGTGGCGTAGGCCATGGCCGCTTCCTCGGGGTTGGGTCGCCAGGGCATGTCAGGGTCGACGTCGTCTGGTTTGACGGTGTAGGTGCCTGGGGCGATGCGCACGACACGTCCTGCGCGTTGCAGGCGTAGGAGCTCCTTCTCCGGGTTGGCATACAGGTCGCGCAACATCACGGGGCGCACGGTGCGCAGTGGGGCAGCGGCCAGGGCGGCCGGGACACCTGTCGTCTTCAAATCACACCTCCTGTATGCAAAAGACTACCCTGTGGGGGTCTGGATGCATATTGATGGGTGAGCGAGGCTTCCTGACCCCGTGGTGCAGGGCCAATTGCCAGGGGTGTGCCATGAATGTCGCTGGTGGCAGGATGGATGCATGCGAAGCGACCTGGCCGACGAGGTCTTGCCCTTGATCCGCTCGAGTGGTGACCTGCATCGGTATCGGGCCGCCAATGAGCACGGCTACCAGATGCACGAGGCCGTTGACATCCTCGAGGAGGCGGTGGGCGTCGAGGATGCTTCGGTGGTCCATGACGTGTGTCAGCGGGCGTTGATGTCGGCGCTTCGGATCATCATGCGTGCCGATGATTCGGCCGGGATCATCGGGGACGTCTGTCAGCGTCTGATTGCGCTGCATCCGGTGACGGCCACGGCGGCGAAGGTGCCGGTGGCACGGCTGGTGGCATGGATGATGAAGTTCCAGTTCGACGAGGAGTGCGACTTCTTCACCTTGGATCCGGTGGCCTACGCCCCGGTGCTGGGGGAAGCGGGCATCGCGCGTTACCGCGCGGAACTGGCCCGACGACAGTCCGTCCTAGCTGGGTGTGTGCCTGCTTGTGACGGCTACTCGCATGAGCGTTTCGTGCTGGAGCACAATGCCCGCCGGCTCGCCGTGCTGGACCGTGATGTGGAGGCGATCATCGCCACTCATGCCAGGGACGGGTCAGTTTCGGCGTGGGCGCTGGAGACGGCTGAGGCATTCGTTGAGATCGCGGACGTGGAGCGGGCCATTGACTGGGCCCGGCGGGCGGCCTTGATGCCGCCCGAGCACCAGGCCCTTCGGGCAGGCAGATTGTGGCTGGACTTGCTGGCAGAACACCGCCCCGGCGAGGTGTTGCCGTCCAGCCTGGAGCTGTTTGAGCGATGGCCGAACCAGAGCACCGCGGCGCAGGTGCACGCAGCCGCGGGCGACAGATGGCCAAAACTGCAGCAGCAGGTGGTTGGACGCCTCATGGGGCGTCCGTGGGAGGCCGTGGCCTTCCTGTTACGCCAGCTGGCTGATGTGGATTCCGCGTGGCAGCTGGCCCACGAGCACGCGGACCTGGTGGGCGCTGGCCTGTGGGGCGAGCTGGCTGAGGCGAGGGGCGCCTCCCATCCCGACGAGGCTGTGCCTGTCCTGGTTCGGCTCGCCGACGAGGAACTCCGGGAGACCGGTGCGCAGCACTACCGTGTCGCGGCGAATCTCCTGGTTCGCGCCCGGCGGTTCGCCGTCGCCGCTGGCCAAGGCGATGATTTCGATGCCGTCGTTCGTGAGTTGCGCGAGGTCCATCGCCGTCGTCCGCGGCTGCAGCAAGAGTTCGACGCGGCCGGACTGGCAAGGTGAGCTGGCCGCAGTGAGCTCATCCGGAAGGCTCCACACCACTGCTTGGGCGGGGCGCTCCAAGTCGAGGTGCGGAAGGTCGCCGGCGCCTCGGGTCCACCGGCTACGATCAGTTCATGACGATGACTGTGGAGAGCCGGGATGCGCGCGTGCGTCTCGATGCGCATGCTCAGGGCATCGATGAGATCTTTCGCCGCTATGGTGCGGTGAACCCGCGCCTGTTCGGGTCGGTGGCTCGTGGTGAGGCGACCGCCAAGAGCGACATCGACGTGCTGGTCGATCTGGTTCCTGGTCAAGGCAATGACCTGCTGCGAATTGCGGGGCTGAGTGAGGAGCTGGGCGAATTGCTCGGCTGGCGGGTTGATGTCGTGGCGGCCTCGATTCTGCGTGATGGCGTTGCGGAGACGGCATTGGCAGATGCGGTGCCGTTGTGAGTCGGTCGGACGAGCAGCGGCTCAGCGACATTGTTGCGAGCATAGACAAGTGCCGTGAGTACGCGACGCACTTCGGTGACGAACAGCTCGGCGAAATGGCATATGAGGCGGTCCTGCGCAACTTGGCGGTGATTGGCGAGGCAGTTCGCGCTCTGAGCGACGAGACCAAGGACGCCATATCGCAGGTGCCTTGGCCAGCCATTGCGGGTCTGCGCAATGTCGTCATCCACGAGTACTTCCGCATTGACCGCGACTTGGTTGAAGACATCGTCCATACCCAGCTCGAAGGGCTGAGGGACGTCATCGACTCACGAGGCTGAGTCTGCGCACCACGTCTGAAAGAGATCCAGCCCACTCGCGACCGGGGTCGGGGCGGGCTGAACGGTTGGTTACAGGTTACCGCACACTCCCCGGGGCGGCTCCAAGGAATGGGGCAGCGCTCGCCGACCTGCGACGTGAGAGACTGGAACTCAAGTCCCGCGTATGTCCGACGGGGCGCGGCGATTCCCCAGAGGTCAAAGGGAAACGCCTAGTCAACTGGGGGAACGCGGGTGAAGTCCTTTGGTTTGAGTCCTGTCACCCCGACAGTTTTCGCGAGATCGATGACAAGGTGTTTTCCTTGGGTTGACCAAGGGGAACGCCTTGTTCCTTGTCTGTGTTCCCGCCTCCTCCAGGAGGCGCCTGCCTCTCGCGGCCGCTCAGCCCGCCACCAGGTCCAACAGTGCCTTGGCGGCCGGGGTGGGATTGAAGCCCTTCCATGCCACGTATTCGACTCGCTCGGGCCCGTCGAGGAGGGGGCGGGCCACCAGGCCGGCCCAGTCGGTGACGACACCTGGCGGCAACAGCGCGATGACCAGCCCGCGGGCCACGAGTTCGCCCAGCAGCGAGAGGTCTGCGCTCTCCATCGTCACCTTCCTCGTCAGGCCGGCCTCCTCGAAGACGCGGTCGGACTGGACGCGTCCCGTGCTCCCGTGGGGGAAGTCGACGAAGTCCTCGTCCACCAGGTCCGCGAGCGTGAGCTGGTGGCGCCCTGCGAGCGGGTGTGCGGTGGGGAGCACCACGTCCAGGCGGTGACGGCACAGCTCGCGGTGCGTTGTGTTGGGTGAGCTGGTGGCGGACAGCCCGAGGAAGGCTACATCCAGCCGGCCCCCGGTCAGGTCCTCCTGCATCCGGTCGCTTCCTGAGACCCGCAGGGTGATGATGACGTCGGGGTGCGCCCCGCGGAAGGTGGGCAGGAGGGCAGCTAGGTCGACGCTGGTGAGCGTCGAGACCGCCCCCACCCGCAGCGGCCCCCGCACGACCCCTTCGGCTGCGGCGGCCTGGGCGACGGCCTGCTCCGCGGCGTCGAGGCAGGCCTGGGCGTGGTGGAGGAAGGCCTCGCCTGCGCTGGTGAGCTCCACGCAGCGACTGGTGCGACGAAAGAGCTCGGTGCCCAGCTCCGTCTCAAGGGCCTTGACCTGGTGGCTGAGGGCGGACTGCACGACGAAGCAGGAGGCGGCCGCGCGGGTGAAGTTGCGTTCCCGTGCCACGGCCAGCACATAGCGCAGCTGCTGCAGCTCCATGGATCAATCGTCGTGCATGATCGCTGCGTTCGCAATCATGTGTTGGACGCATGATTGCTTGTGGCGTCAGGGTTGGAGCGTGACCTCCTACCGCAAGCTCGCCCTCCAGACGGCGTCGGCCCCCTTGGTGTGGGGCACCACATATGCGGTGACGACCCAGCTGCTGCCCGCCGGGCAACCGATGTGGGCCGCGCTGCTGCGATCGCTTTCCGGTGGAGTGCTGGCTGTGGCCGTGGCGCGCCAGCTTCCCTTCGGAGTGTGGTGGTGGCGCTCCCTGGTCCTGAGCGGGTTGAACATCGGGTTCTTCTTCCCCTTGCTGTTCATCTCCGCCGAGCATCTACCAGGTGGGTGGCTGCCACATTGGGATCCATCCAGCCACTTGCCGTGGCTGGCTTCGCAGTACTGATCCTCCTCCTTCCGACGCTCCTGCTGGAAGGTCTACCCCGCCGCGTCGGAGCGCCTGCCGTGTTGGGCTATCTCTGGTTGGCCCTCCCCGGCGGCGTGATCGCCTACACCGTATGGTTTCGGGGAATCCGAAGCCTGCCGGCCACTCCAGCATCGCTGCTGGGACTGCTCTCACCGTTGATGGCAGCCACGCTCGGCGTGCTCGTCGTGCATGATTCGCCGACACCGTGGCAGGTGCTGGGCTTCGCGTTGGCGGTGGGTTCCGTGGCAGCCGCCCACCTGGAGCCCCCGCGACCACGGAGGCGGCATGACCAGCCCCGATGAACGTGACCGTGCGGCAGCGGGAGCGTGGCGGATGTGGCGACTGGCCGTCGCGATGGTCGTCCTTGAGCTGATCGGCGGCATGCAGATCTATGTGTCAGCCACCATCACACCCATGCTGGCGGCCGAACTCGGCGGCCAGCACCTCTACGGACTGTCTGCGGCCGCAGCCCAGACCACCGTCTTCCTGTCGCTGCCGCTGGCGCCCGCGATGATGCGCCGTTGGAGCGGGGCACGGCTGTTGACCGTCTTCACCCTTGTCGGTGTCCTCGCCGCCGTCGCCGCGGCACTGGCGCCGACGATGTGGGCCTACATCGCAGCCCGCGTCATCTCGGGCCTCGCCTCGGGAGCCCTCGCTGGTGTGGGCATGGGCGTTCTCGCGCAGGAACTGACCGGCCGCGCCCGCCGCTTCACGCTCGCCGCCAACAACCTCGTGTGGGTCGCGTCCTCACTGGCAGGACCCGTCTACGCCGCGTGGATCGCCAATGTCTTCAGCTGGCGCATCGCCCTGGTCGCCTACCTGCCGTTGCTGGTCCTGGCCAGGGCAGTCATCGTCCGCGAGCTTCGCGCTGCCCAGCCCGCCAGGGAAGGTGAAGGGGAATCGATCCCCGTGGCGTGGGCAATCACACTGGCCAGCGGAATGCTGCTGCTCGGGCTCCGACCCGTCACCTCGCCCCTCGGCTTGCCCCTGGTCGTCGTCGGTCTCACGCTCGCCGGCGTGGCAGCGTTCAAACTCCTGCCGCGGCCGGTGCTCGACCCGAGGACCACGGGCGCCCCGGCGGCCACTCGCGCCTTGGCCTGGAGTGCAGCGCTGCTCTTCGGAGCCGAGGCGATCGTCACCATCGTCGCCCACGACGCATTGGCCTTCGATGCGCGCCGCATCGGGGTGCTGCTCACCAGCGGTGGGCTGGCGTGGTCACTCGTCGGACTCGTCACAGCCGCCTGGCCAGCGCCGCTGGCACGCTTCCGGTGGCAGGGCAGCATCGCTTTCCTTGCCATGGGAGCCGGCGCCGCCGCACTGGCCTGGGGCAGCACCGGGCACCTTGGCGCCTTCCATGCGGGCTGGATCGTGATGAACCTCGCCATGGGCGCCATCTTCCTGGACGCCATGAGCATCGTCTTCGACCCCGAAAGCCCCAATGCAGAACCGCCCGCGACGGCAGGTGCCACCGTCGCCTTCATCGAGTCACTGGCCGGCGCCACCACCGGCACCCTTGCAGCAGGGCTCGTCTCCGGCGGTGCCCACCTGGGAAGCATCGCCTTCCTGGCGCTGGCACTGGCATCGCTCCCCGCAGCTCACGCGAGTTGGAGGACGGCATCAGGGCCGGGGTGATCGTAGGGACCGACTCATGACCCAGGTGCGCCCGGCCGGTGCTGATCAGCCGCGCTGGGCGTGGTGGCGCAGTGCCTCGGCAGCGAAGCTCGCGGCATCAGCTCCCCCGAAGACGGGATGGAAGTCTGGGCTGCTGGCATACAGGTTGGCCATGCCGGTGAGCATGGCGCGGGTCCTGTCGGCGTCGCCGGTGTGCCCGGGCGTACCGGGGATCTGGGCGAACCAGGCGGCGTGGGTGGCTGCGTGCAGCTGGGCCTGAGTGCTGAGGGGGGAGACACCCGACTGGTGGAGCTCACCCCACCGGGCCAGGAGCCGCTCGGCGTCGGCCTGGAACTGACGCTGCTGGGCGATCGTCTTGGCATGCCACCACTGGTTGGACTGTTCGAAGACCTCGCGTCCCCACCGCTGGGCCACCTCGGCTTCGTAGCGGTCGTTGAAGCCCTCGAGCATCAAGTCCATGCGCGGTTGGCGTCCCTCTCGTCGCATCGCCAGGGTGTGCTCGACAGAAGCAATGCGCCGCACGAGCGCTTCCTGTTCACGTTCAAGGCGTGCCAGGTGTTCCTCCAATGCGGTGATCTCGGCCTGCGGGTTCGTGTCGGTTGCCAGCGCTTCGCCGATCGCAGCCAAGCCCAGTCCTGTCTCGCGCAGGAGAAGGATTCGTTGCAGGCGTGCCACCGCGGTAGGCCCGTAGTAGCGATAGCCGTTCGCGCCGATCCGGTCCGGGGCGAGCAGACCGATCTGGTGGTAGTGGCGAAGCGTCCTGCCGCTGATGCCGGCACGGTCGGCGAGTTCCTGGACGGTCCATTCCACGGCCACGGTCCTCCTGTCACTGCGCGGGTGCTGCCAGATCCAACTGTGGCAGGGCGACGGACAGGATCTCGGCTGCAGGTGTGGTCACTGATGTGGCTGCTGACCTCCCAGTGGCCTCGAGATAGGCCGTGACGATCCGGGCTCCCGCCGCGTAACCGGCGCCGGTGGGAAGCCCGACCGGTGCCGCGCCGAACAGGCGGGCACTCACGTCGCCCAGGACCCACGCCGCGAAGTCCTGCATTCCGGTCACGTCGAGGCCGTCGCAGACGCGCCGCAACACCGTGTCACTGGTGCGTGTCTGGTCGCTGACGAAGTGCGTGAACCCCTGTTCGCCAGCGAGTTCGACGGCGAAGAGGTCTGCCAGTCCCTCGGCTACCACGTGCTCGCCGACGGTGACCGTCCGCGGATTCCATACCACGCCGCCCGGTGAGTAGCGAACGTTGTGGTGCAGCTCGTGCAGGGCAATGCCTTCCAGGCGGTCCAGGACCTCGTCGGTCGGCCAGATCGTGAGGGCGATGAACCCGCTGATGCCACCGAATGCTGACAGGCTGCGGATCTCATCCATGAAGTGCTTGTTCGCTGGGTCCCCGAGCGCGAGCAACACGGTGAGGTCGGGAAAGGTCAGTGCCGGATTGGCCGAACCCAGAGCCTGCAGCCCCGCGTCGAGCGCTCGCTCCACGCGGCCCCAGGCGTCGGCCCGCTCCAGTGCCTCGATCGCACCCAGGACCTCGGCCGTGTCGACGGCGGGTCCGAAACCGAAATTCTGGGTGTGGACCGCGACCAGGTCCGGGCCGCCAGGGATGAAGAAGTACATCCCAGCCATCGGTTCCCACAATCTGCGAGCTGCCGCCTGCCATCCGGCGAGTGACTGGCCCACCATCGCCCGCATCCCGGCAGCGCTGTCAATCATCGTCACTGTCATGCCTGCGACGCTAGGCATTGACGTTGCGTCAAGGTCAACCCTGACCGTCAACCAACGCCTCGGCCAGGGAAGCGGAATGAACCGGCCGCCGGGGGCGAGTATTCGCGTGCGGTGCTCGGCGTTGCCGGCCTAGTCTCGGGGCATGCCTGTGGCAACCGTTTCCGTGTGGGATCCCGACACCGTGCTCGCGACCGACGACGTCGTCGAGCTCTACGACGCGGTGGGCTGGACCGCGTACACGAGGGATCCGGGGCAGCTGATGAGGGGCATCCGGGCTTCGCTGCGGGTCGTCCTGGCCCACGACGGCGGCGGGTTGGTCGGTCTGGCGAGGATCGTGGGGGACGGTGCCACGATCTGTTATCTGCAGGACGTGCTGGTCGATCCGAACGCGCGGCGTCAAGGCCTGGGGCGTCGGCTCGTCGAGGAGGCTTTCGCGCCCTATCACGATGTGCGCCAGCACGTCCTGATCACCGATGAGGAGCCCGGACAGAAGGCCTTCTACGAGTCCTTGGGCTTCACGCACCTGGGCAGTGCGACGCCCGGTTGTGCCTTCGTGCGCTTCAACGCCGGGACGGAGTGAGGGCGGGTGAGCCACATGGCGCGCGAGCTGGGCGATCTGGTGCTCCACTGCGGTGCGGTCACGCTGCGTCTAGCCACCGAAGAGGACGATGACCTGTTGGTCAGTCTCCTACCCGACGACTTCGACCATGACCCGACCTACCCGCGTGATGACTCCCACTCGTTGCTCGAACACCGTCAAGCCTGGCTGCGCCACTGGCTGGAGGGCTTCCGGCACCCGGTGAACCCGGATGACTGGTTCCTGCCCTTCGTCGTGGCGCGATGGCGTCCCGGTCGGTTTCCAGGTCCTGGAGGGCAGGGGTTTCGAGGAGCGTCGCGAGGTCGACTCCTCATCCTTCCTAGTCCCATGGGCACGACGACGAGGGCTGGGTGTCGCCATGCGCACCGCGGTCTTGTTCCTGGCCTTCGAGGTGCTGGGTGCAGAGCGTGCCGTGAGCGCGGCACGGCCCGACAATGTTGCCTCCCGCCGTGTGAGCGAACGTGTCGGCTACGTCCCCACCGGACGCAGGGTCCCGGTGGTGGCCGGCGCGCCCAGACCTCTCGACACCTATGAACTCACCAGTCAGCGGTGGTTCTCCCTGGGCCATCCACAGGTCCAGGTGAGTGGTTCGCTGCCGTCGGGCGTCTCAGCCGTCGGCGTGCTCCACGCATCGAACTGACCACGGACGAAATTCAAGGCGCGCCTCCCCGATGGGGGCCTGGCAGACGTCGCACTGGCCGTAGCTGCCCTTGTCGAGCTTGGTGAGTGAGCGTTCCACCTGGTCGAGGACCCCGGCGAGGGTCTGGGCGGTGGAGGCGTCGGCCATCTGCTGGATGGCCTGGGTGGTTCCCTCACCGATGCGCTTGCCGAAGCCGATCGTGGCGCCGCCCTCCGGTGGTCGGGTCAGGTCGGTGATCTGGGCTCGCAGTTCCTCACGCTTGGTTTGGAGCTCGGCTCGGATCTGGGCGGGGTCGAGGGACGGATCTGACATGCCCAGACCCTAGCCCAGGGGCCAAGCCGAACTCCTTGCTGTTGTCCCCCACGAGCGAGAACCAGGTCACTGCAATCGTTCGGATTCGTCGGCGATGGACCGGACGAAGGCCAGCAACTGCCTTTCGAGGGTGGCGGGCGGCATGAAGAGCGGTCTGCCCCGGGCCGGAGCAGACCACGTCCGTCGGCAGTTCCGGGCCTCCGATGTCAGCGCACCGCCTCGCGGGGGGAGCAGATCTGGAAAGTGGTGCCCGTCGGATCAGCGATGGTGGCGATGCGGCCGAGGGGGAATCCGGGCCGTCGAGCAGCCGACCGCCCAAGGCCTGGTCTCCCTCGGGGCGCATCGAGTCGAGTGGGAGTATCCCGAGCACGCCGATTCTGGGGTCCTGGCCGACCCAGTCGGCAGCCTCTTTCGTGTCATCGGCACCAGCCGCCGCTGAGTCCGTCCCAAGCTCCTCCTGTGCTCCGAAGCGGCAGTACTGGACCTGGTCACTCGTCCTGTGGGCATTTTCGGGTGGTCTTCCAACCGCAAACGCCTACAAGATGACACGGAGGCCGTGTCCAGGCTCGCTGCATCCCCACTCCAGACCTGAGCACATCCGCAGCACACCCACCGGTGAATCGCCGCGGCTAGACTGCCCCCGGTCGCGTCTGGGGGTTTCCGGGCGACCAACCAACTCGGAGGCAACATGACGGCGGACTCGTTGATCGACCTGGATGGCAGCATCCGCAGGGCGCTGGATCGGCAGGACCTGGAAGCCGTCGCCTCCCACCTGCGTGGCCTGTCCACCGGCGATGTCACCACCCTGATGAACCGCCTCGACCTCTCACAGCGCGCCATGCTCTTTCGCACCCTGCCGAAGCTCGAGGCCCTGGCGGTCTTCGACCGGCTCGACCCCTCCTTGCAGGCCGACCTCATCACGGGGCTGCAGGACGAGGACGTCGCCGCGGCCTTCGCCGCAATGGAGCCCGATGACAGGGCCGAGCTTCTGGACGAGCTGCCCGCCAATGTCACCACCCGCCTCCTGGAGGGCCTCTCACCCACCGAGCGGGAACTGACGAACATCGTCCTGGGCTATCCAGACGGGGTGATCGGGCGCCGGATGAGCCCTGAGTTCGTCACCCTGCGACCCACCATGAGCGCTGCCGAGGCGATGCAGGCCGTCCAGCGGCACCTCCACGACGCAGAAACCATCTATCTTCTGCCCGTACTGGGTGACGAGCGCCAGCTGGAAGGCATCGTTCGCCTGCGCACGCTGATGCAGGCCGAGCCGTCGGTGTCGATCTCCCAGATCACGAGCCCCACTGACTCGGCGACCGCCACGGAGCACGAGGAGGTGGCGGCTCGCCGCTGTGCCGACCAGAAACTGCTGGCCATGCCCGTCGTGGACCAGGAGAACCGCGTGGTCGGCCTGCTGACCGTCGACGACGCCCTGCAGATCCTGGAGGAGGCCGAGTCGGAGGACCAGGCGCGCATGTCCGGCTCGGAGCCGCTGCGCCGCCCCTACCTGGCCACGCCGATCACCGAGATCGTGAAGGCGCGTGTGGTCTGGCTGCTGGTGCTGGCCGTCGGCGCGACGCTGACGGTCCACGTCCTGGAGAACTTCGAGGACACCATCTCCAAGATGGTGGTGCTCTCGGTCTTCGTTCCCCTGCTGATCGGTACCGGCGGTAACACGGGCAACCAGGCAGCCACCACCGTGACCCGTGCCCTGGCCCTGTCCGACGTGCACCCCCGCGACGTGCTGAAGGTGCTGGCGCGTGAGGCCCGCGTCGGTGCCCTGCTCGGTCTGCTGCTGGGCACCCTCGGACTGGTGATCGCGTCGATCTTCTACGGGCTGGGCATCGGGGCGGTGATCGGGCTGACACTGTTGAGCATCTGCACCCTGGCCGCCACGGTGGGCGGTGCGATGCCCCTGCTGGGCAAGTCGCTGGGCATCGACCCGGCCGTCTTCGCCAATCCCTTCATCAGCACCTTGGTGGATGCCAGCGGCCTGATCATCTACTTTCTCATGGCCAAGGCTGTCCTGGGCATCTAGATTCCCCGGGTGATCGCCCTCCTGCTCGGCCTGAGTGCCGGCTCCGCCCTGACCGTCCAGTCCAGCGTCAATGCGCGGCTGCGGCGCTCGGTCGGCTCGCCCTTCGTCTCCTCGCTGGTCTCCTTCGTCATCGGCACGCTCTTCCTCATGGGGGTCGTGGCGGTCGTCGACCGGAGGATCAACCTCGGTGCTGCGATCGACGGGCCGTGGTGGATCTGGCTCGGCGGCGCGCTCGGCGTCTGCTTCCTCACCATGAACCTGCTGATGATGCCGCGCATCGGCGCCGTGGAGACCGGCGTCTTCCCACTGGTGGGGCAGGTGGTGATGGGACTGGTCATCGACTCCGCGGGCATCCTGGGAGCCCCGCACCATGCCTTCACGACTCTGAGGGCGCTCGGCGCGGTGCTGGTGCTGGCCGGCGCCTCGGCGGTGGCGATCGGCGGCGCCCGCAACCACGCCCACCAGCCCCATCACGGCCACGTGTGGTTCTGGCGAGTCGGGGGAGTGGTGGCCGGCATGATGTCGGCAGCCCAAACCTCCATCAACGGCCGGCTCGGCGTGCTCGTCGACTCGCCACGCGCTTCGGCACTCGTCTCCTTCTGCATCGGCACCCTCGCCCTGGTGCTGCTCAACCTGGCCCTGAGCTCCCGCCCGAAGCTGGAGGTCCCGGCCGGGGAGCGCGGCAATCCCTGGTGGATGTGGACCGGCGGCCTGCTGGGAGCCCTCTACGTGATGGTCAATGCGGCACTGGCTCCCACGATCGGCACCGGGATGACGATCGTGCTCAGCCTGCTCGGCATGACCTTGGCCTCCGTGGTGGTCGACCGCTTCGGACTCCTGCACAACCCGCCCCGCCCGGTGGGGCCGATCCGGCTGGTGGGACTGCTCGTGCTCGTCGCCGGGGTGGCGATGATTCGCTTGTTGTGAGCCGAAGCCCGAAATGCGGGTGTTCCATGCCCGACAGCCCGGCACACTTTCAGGCCATCAATTGCAGTGAGATGGCCATGACCGCCATCCCCGCCACCAGCCCGTAGACGGCCGCATGGTGCTCGCCGAACTTCTCGGCGGTCGGCAGCAGTTCGTCGAGGCTGACGAAGACCATCACCCCGGCCACGGTGCACAGGCTCAGCCCAATCATCTCGGGCGAGATCCAGGAGCGGAGGGTGAAGTAGAGCAGGGCGGCCCCCAGCGGTTCGGCCAGGCCCGATCCGAGGGCATAGGCGAAGGCGAGCCGGCGCGAGCCCGTCGCCGCGAGGATCGGCAGGGCGACGGCGATGCCCTCGGGGATGTTGTGGATGGTGATGGCCACGGCGATCGGGACCGCGGCGCGCAGGTCCTCCAGGCCGGTGACCAGGGTGGCGAAGCCCTCGGGCATGTTGTGCAGGGTGAGGATGGCGGCGGTGATCAGCCCGGTGCGCATCAGGGCCTGGGCGCGGAGCTCGTTGGCGCCGCTCGGTTCCTCGTCCGACGGCTCGTGCGGGTTCAGGGGTGCGGGGACCAGCCGGTCGATCGCCATCACCACCGCGATCCCGGCGAAGAAGGCGCCCAGTGCGAGCCACTGACCGCCGCGGCCCTCGAGGCTGCGGGAACCAGTGGGAAGCAGTTCCATGAAGGAGACGTAGAGCATCACCCCTGCCGACAGCCCCAGGCCCGAGGCGACCAGACGGTGCGAGGGGGAGCGGCGAGTGATGACGACCAGTCCGCCCAGGGCCGTCGCCAGTCCGGCCAGGATGGTCAGCAGGAAGGCTGCCTGGGTGGTGTCGAGAGCTCCCATGGCGGGATCCTAGTCAGGACTGCCTGGGTGGTGTGGACCGCAAAGCCTTACGCCGAGGAAGAACGAGGGCCACGCCCGGCGCTGTGCGGCCCTAGCGTGGCTGCATGGACATCGACACTTCCCGCATGGACTCCATCCCCGCCCAGCAGCAGCAGTGGCCCGGTCTCACGACCCTGCTCGATCCGCCCGCCGACCACGGCGAGACCAGCTACATCGGCCGCGGACGACTCGAGGGCAAGAAGGCCCTGATCACCGGCGCAGACTCCGGCATCGGACGGGCCACCGCCATCGCCTTCGCCCGCGAGGGCGCCGACGTGGCCATCGGCTACCTGGAGGCCGAGCAGTCCGACGCCGACCAGGTCAAGCAGCTCATCGAGGCCGAGGGGCGCACCGCCGTGCTGGTGCCCAAGGACCTTCGCACCAAGCAGGCCAACCAGGAACTGGTCGAGGCCGCCGTGCAGGGCCTCGGAGGGCTGGACATCGTCGTGGCCAATGCCGGCTACCACTGGGGACGCACCGAGGGCCTGGCCGAGATCGGCGAGGACGAGATGCGCCAGGCCGTCGAAACCAACCTGTACGGCACCGTCTGGCTCTGCCAGGCCGCGCTGCCGCACCTCGGCAGTGGATCGGCGATCGTCATCACCACCTCGGTGCAGGCCTACGACCCGTCCGAGAGCCTGATGGACTATGCCGCCACCAAGGCGGCCCTGAACAACCTCACCGTTTCGATGGCCGCCGACCTGGGCCCGAAGGGAATTCGGGTCAATGCCGTGGCTCCCGGGCCGATCTGGACGCCGCTGCAGCCGGCCACCAAGACCGAGGAGAGCGTCGAGGGCTGTGGCGCCGACACGCCCCTGGGCAGGGCCGGGCACCCGATCGAGGTGGCCACCGCCTATGTCTACCTGGCCAGCGACGAGGCCAGCTATGTCTCTGGTAGCGTGCTGGGCGTGACTGGCGGCAAGCCCGTCTTCTGAGCCAGCCGCCACGCCAGGCCCACTGCGCACACCAGGAGGAGACGTGGAGAAGTTCACCGGATGGATCGTCCGCAAGGACGGGGCGACGGCCACCGCCGCCCTGGAGTCGCTCGACATCGCCCTGCTCGACGAGGCCCCCGAGGGGGCCGACGAGCTCGACGTGCGGGTGCTCCACTCCAGCCTGAACTACAAGGACGCGCTGGTGCTGCACCGGCGCCCCGGTGTGGTGCGCCGCCACCCCCTGGTGGCAGGCATCGACCTGGTCGGCGAGGTGGTGGCCAGCCGCGACGACTCCTTCACGGCCGGCGACGTCGTGGTCCTCAACGGGGCGGGGCTCTCCGAGACCCTGCACGGCGGCCTGGCGACGCGCGCCCGGATCGGGGCCCGTGACGCCGTCACCGTGCCCGATGCCTTCACCCCCAGCCAGGCGGCCGCCATCGGCACTGCCGGCCTGACCGCAGCCCTGAGCATCCTGGCGCTCATCGATGCCGGCATCACGCCCGACGACGGCCCCGTCCTGGTCACCGGCACCGGCGGCGGGGTCGGCTCGGTCGCGGTCTCGATGCTCGCCGCCCTCGGCCACGAGGTCCACGCCGTGACCGGTCGGCCCGACGAGTTGGGCGAGCAGCTGCGCGCCCGCGGAGCGGTCGAAGTGGTCGCCCGTGCCGAACTCGACCAGCCCGGCCGGCCGCTGGCACGCCAGCGCTGGGCCGCCGCGGTGGATGCGGTCGGTGGCCACGTACTCGTCAACGCCCTGGCCGGGCTGTACGACGGGGGAGTGGCCACCTGCTGCGGCAATGCCGCCGGGCTCGACCTGCCGGCCAACATCGCCCCCTTCATCCTGCGCGGCGTCAGCCTGCTCGGCATCGACTCGGTGCGCATCGACCCCGAGCTGCGGGCCCGCGCCTGGCAGCTGCTGGCACAGCATCTCGACGGGGCCCAGCTCGATCAGATGACCCGCACCGTCGCGCTGGCCGAGGCCCAGGAGACGGCCCGGAAGCTGCTCGAGGGGCGCGGCACCGGCCGCACGGTGGTCGACTGCCAGGCATGAGCAGCTGCCCGCCCAGAAGTGTCGAGGGCCAGTGCTTTCGCGCACCGGCCGAGGATCGGCTAGTATTGCGGGGCCTGCCCAGCAGGCGCGCGGATGTAGCTCAATGGTAGAGCCCTAGTCTTCCAAACTAGCTACGCGGGTTCGATTCCCGTCATCCGCTCCACTGGACGCAGCTGGCCCGCCCCACCTTGGGGCGGGCCAGCTGCATTTGATCCGTGGGCAAGTCCCGTTTTTCCCTGTCGCGTCCAGTCCGCGGCCCTATGATGGGCGAAACATCCCAGGTCGGAAGGACGCCCATGGACTCCAACCGCACCGTCGCGGAAGCAGCCAAGGAGACCGAATCCCTCCCCATCAATGTGGGGGCCATCGTCGGCTTCCTAGTGCTGGTGGAGTTCTGCAGCGGCCTCGTGCAGGGCTTCTATCTCCCCCTGTTCAATCGGGTGGCCGAGCACCTGGCGGTCAGTGATGCCAACATCATCTGGTTCAACTCGGTCCAGACCCTGTCAGCCGCGATTTGTGTCCCGGTGCTGTCCAAGCTCGGTGACATCTTCGGCCATCGTCGCATGTTGCGCATCGCGCTGCTCTCGGTGCTGCTCGGCACACTGATCACGGCACTCGCCCCGAGTTTCGCCCTGGTGCTCGTCGGACGGGTGCTGGTCGGACCGCTAGCCGTGTGGCTGCCCCTGGAGATCGGCATCGTCCATGCCCGGCTGCCGGGGGAGCACGGCCGACGGGGCATCGGCCTGCTGGTCTCTGCCCTCACCCTGGGCGGCGTGATCGGATCCTTGGTCGGTGGCATGACCGGCGCCCTGCCGATCGAGACCGTCCTGCTGCTCCCGCCCCTGGCCGTGCTGGTCTCGACCATTGCGGCCTTCACGGTCATCCCACCTGGCTCGGCTCCCACTGGCGCCAGTATCGACTGGGGCGGCTTCGTCCTCCTGGCCGGCTGCATGGCGACGCTGCTGCTGGGGTTGAGGGGCGCGCAGGCCCATGGCTTCGGTCACACGAGCAGCCTTGCCTGGTTGCTGGCCGCCGCCGTCCTGCTCGCCGTCTTCATTCCGTGGGAGCTGCGCCAGCACGAACCGGCCGTGAACCTACCTCTGGTTGCCTCGCGGGAACTCTGGCCGATCTACGTCACCACCTTCCTGCTCGGCGCCTCCCTGTTCGGCACCCAGACGGTGGTGACCACCTTCGTGGGTGCCGAGCCGGCGCAGACCGGGTACGGCTTCGGCCTGCCTCCGTCACGGATCAGTTGGATCAGCGCCACCCTGTTGGGGAGCTGCGCCGTGGCCGCGGCGGTCTTCCCGGCGATCGCACGCCGGATCGGGATGCGGTCGACCATGGTCCTGGGCGTGGTGCTGGCGGCGCTCGCCAATGCCAGCCTTGCACTGGGAGCCTGGAGCCTACTGGTCCTGGTCTTCGCCGCCCAGCTGGTGTGCGGGCTGGGCAGTGGACTTCTGCTGGGTGCGATCCCCGCCATGATCGCCGAGTTCGCCCCCTCAAGCGAGACGGGCATCGCCACCGGTATCTACAACACGCTCAAGACCCTCGGCGGCTCGGTCGCGGGAGCCGTCTTCGCCGTGGTGCTCACTTCATTCACCCCAGCCGGGTCCCACATCGCCACGCTGGGCGGCTACCGGT
Source organism: Luteococcus sediminum (assembly GCF_054783495.1). Taxonomy (NCBI): domain Bacteria; kingdom Bacillati; phylum Actinomycetota; class Actinomycetes; order Propionibacteriales; family Propionibacteriaceae; genus Luteococcus; species Luteococcus sediminum. The sequence goes on from NZ_BAAGQL010000001.1 coordinate 91,204, forward strand.
CGATCTGGTGGATCTGCGCCGCCGGCTTCCTGGTCGGCCTGGTGCTCCTGGTCCTGGTGCGTCCACGCCGCGGGCCCGCCAACCACTGACCTGGACCTTCGGAAGACCCACCCACCCGAGGAGGATGTACGCATGACCTTCACTGATGACTGGATCGACCAGAACGTTGCCGCGATCACCGGGCTGAGCGACGCCGTCTGGGACCTGTCGGAGATGAGTTTCGAGGAGGACCGTTCCAGCCGGATGGTGGCCGACTTCCTCGCCGGACACGGATTCGAGGTGGAGTTCGGGGTGGGGGGAATCACCACCGCCTTCCATGCCTCGTGGTGCGCGGGGCAGGGCCCGTCGGTCGGTCTGCTCGGCGAGTACGACGCCCTGGCCGGGGTGAGCCAGGAGGCTGGCCTCGACCATCCGCAACCTCGCCCAGGAACGGACGCCGGGCACGGCTGCGGCCACAACCTGCTGGGCGCAGCCTCCGCGGCCGCGGCGGTGGCCACCACGCAACACCTGGAGGGCGAGGGACTGCCGGGCAGTGTCCACTTCTTCGGCTGCCCTGCCGAGGAGAACGGCTCGGCCAAGGCATTCATGGCCCGCGAGGGTGTCTTCGACGGTGTCGATGCCTTCCTCACCTGGCACACCTTCTCGATGACTGCACCGTGGACCAGCTCGTCCCTGGCCAACATCCAGGCGATCTTCCGCTTCCACGGCAAGGCAGCCCATGCCGCACAGTCGCCGCATCTGGGGCGAAGTGCCTTGGACGCGGTGGAGTTGATGAACGTCGGTGCCAACTACCTTCGCGAGCACATCGTGCCCGAGTCGAGGCTCCACTACGCAGTCACCAATTCCGGTGGCCGCTCACCCAATGTGGTGCCGGCCCTCGCCGAGGTGCTCTACCTGGTGCGCGCCCCCCGGATGGAGGTTGTCGAGGACATCTATGCGCGCCTGCAGGACGTGGCCCGCGGCGCGGCCCTGATGACCGGCACCACCGTCGACATCGTCTTCGACAAGGCATGTTCCAGCTATCTGCCCAACATGGTCCTCACCGAGGTGGTGGCAGAGGAGCTCCTCGCCGTGGGGCCACCGCGGTGGGACTACGAGGACCGCGACCTGGCGCAACGCATCAAGGCTGGCTTCGGTCCGGCGCAGCTGGCGGGCCATGCCGAGCAGGCCGAGTCCTTCATGGGGCCCGACGACGACGGTCTGGTGCAGCGCGACCTCGCGAATCCGCTGTCCGAGGTGGTCCTTCCCTTCCGCGGCGCGGGTACTGTCGCGGCCGGGTCCACCGACGTGGGTGACGTGTCCAGGGTGGCGCCCACGGCCCAGTTCGCGATGGCAGGCCTCCCCATCGGGGCGGCCCTGCACTCCTGGCAGGCCGTCTCTGTGGGACGAACCGGGATCGGCCACAAGTCCGAGGTGGTGGCCGCGAAGGTCCTGGCCCGCACCGCGACCCGGTTGATGACGGATGACCAGCTGCGGGCGCGGGCCACCGCCGAGCATGCACGAAGCATGAACGGGCAGGCCTACCGTTGCCCGGTCCCCCCCGAGGTGAGCCCCTATGGCGAGCAGGGGAGCCCGTCCCGCAACGGTGCCGCCTGACGGGCTGCCGCCCTCGACCGGGGCGCAGCGACTGCTGCACCCGGCCAGTCGTTGGCCGTGGCGCCCACGGGTCGCTAGCATGGATCGGGTCTGCGTGCGAGCGCCCATGCATTGCGCGCGTCCAACCAATCTGACGACGATCAGGAGAACCTGTGCCCAGCACTGTTGAGCAGCTCAGCCCGTCCCGGGTGAAGCTCACGATTGACATGCCCTTCGAGGAACTGAAGCCGAGCCTGGACAAGGCCTACAAGGAGATCGCCCAGCAGGTGCAGATCCCCGGCTTCCGCAAGGGCAAAGTTCCCGCGGCCATCATCGACCAGCGCTACGGGCGCGGCATGGTGCTGCAGGAGGCCATCAACGACGCACTTCCCAACGCCTACGGCCAGGCCGTCGTCGAGCACAAGCTGACCCCGCTGGGCCAGCCCGAGATCGACGTCACCAACCTCGAGGACGGCAAGAACGTCCAGTTCACCGCCGAGGTCGACGTGCGTCCCGAGTTCGACCTGCCCGACTTCTCGACCATTCAGGTCGAGGTCGACGACACCGAGGTCAAGGACTCCGACCTCGAGGAGCGCATCGACATGCTGCGCCAGCGCTTCGCCACGAACAACGACGTGGAGCGCGCCGCCAAGGATGGCGACGTCGTGACCGTCGACCTGGAGGGCTCGCAGAACGGCGAGGTCCTCGAGGACGCCACCGCCGAGGGGATCCAGTACAAGCTGGGCTCGGGCGGCATGCTCGAGGGCATGGACGAGGCCATCATCGGGCTCAAGGCCGGCGAGAGCAAGACCTTCACCTCGAAGCTGCTGGGCGGCGCCCATCGCGACGAGGACGCCGACATCAAGGTCACCGTCACCAAGGTGCAGGAGCAGGAGCTGCCCGAGATCGACGACGAGTTCGCCCAGATGGTCAGCCAGTTCGACACCGCCGAGGAGATGCGTGCCGACCTGATGGAGTCCATCGTGCGCATGGCCCGCCTCGAGCAGGCTTCCGATGCCCGCGACAAGGTCCTCGAGGCCGTCATCGCCAAGACCGACTTCGAGCTTCCGCAGTCCCTGGTCGAGGCCGAGGTGAACGCCCGCAAGCAGCAGGTCACCCAGCAGCTGGCCGCCGCCGGCCTGAGCGTCGAGCAGTACCTCAAGGACGCCGAGGACGAGACCGCCGAGACCGAGGACGAGTTCTGGGCCGAGATCGAGAAGCGTTCCATGGACGCCCTGCGTGCCCAGATCGTGCTCGACAAGATGGCCGACGACAACGAGTACGAGGTGGGTCAGGAAGAGCTGACCCAGATGATCTTCTCCAAGGCGCAGCAGAACGGCACCTCGCCCGAGCAGGAGATCCAGCACATGCAGGAGCACAACCACCTGCCCGAGTGGATGCAGGAGGTGCGTCGCTCCAAGGCCCTGGCCGAGATGGTGAGCGGTGCCTCCATCTCCGACGCCAGCGGCCGAACCATCGACCTGTCCAAGCTCGGCCCGGACGGTTCGCTGGCCGAGTCCGATGAGGACGAGGACGAGGCTGCCGAGAAGGCTCCGGCCAAGAAGACGGCTGCCAAGAAGGCCCCGGCCAAGAAGACGGCTGCCAAGAAGGCCCCGGCCGAGAAGACCGCCGCCGAGAAGACCGAGTCGGACGACAAGGACGAGGCTGCCGAGAAGGCTCCGGCCAAGAAGACGGCTGCCAAGAAGGCCCCGGCCAAGAAGACCGCCGCCAAGAAGGCCCCGGCCAAGAAGACCGCGGCTGCCGAGCCCAAGGCCGACGAGGCCTGAGTTCTGCCCGTAGTCGGGTCGGCCTGACCAGGCCACGGCCCGTGCAGTCCTAGACTGGGCGTCGCACCATCGGTGCGGCGCCCAGTCGGCATTCGTGCCCCGACAGGCACATTCCATCCCTCCAGTCATGCAGGAGTCAGCAGTGCTCGAGAACCTTCGCCGGCGGCTGTCCGTCGGACCCTTCCGGGCCAGGATGCAGTGGCCGGCCGAGAAGGCGGACGTCGGCATCCTGCACGGCCCCGAGACCCCCCAGCAGGCGGCGGCACGTGTCACCGACCGGCGCGCCGCGCAGCGCCGGATCGTGGTGCGGGAGGTCCCCGAGCCCCAGGCTCCCGGGGCCGTGGTCGAGTCCCTCGAGCCGGAGGGCCGTGGCGGCGCGATGCCGCGGTTGGTGTTGGTGCTGCTGTGCCTGGCGGCCGCCCTGGTCTCGCTGCGAGAACTGCGGGAGATTTCCAGCCTGGTGGCGCCGGTCTTCTTCGCCCTCAACCTGATGATCACGGCCTATCCGCTGCAGCGCGTGCTGGTGCGCTGGGGTGCGCCCAGCTGGCTGGGCGCGGTGGTGGCGGGGATCACCGTGCTGGTGGTGCTGGGCCTGATGGTGCTCGGCCTGAGCTATGGCGTCGCCGCGATGCTGGGTGAGCTGCCCCGGTACACCGCCCAGTTCACCGCCCTCTACAACCAGTCTCTGGACCTGCTCAAGGGCCTCGGCTTCGAGCAGACGGTGCTGGTGAATGCCCTCAAGGGGATCGACCCCAACAGTGTCGTCACGGTGGTCACCGGGGTCCTGAGCAATGTCTCGGGCGTGGCCTCGCTGGCCGTGGTGATCATCACCACCCTGATCTTCATGGTGATGGACTCCATCCAGATCGACGAGCGCCTCGACGCTGCCCGCCGCAGCCATCCCGCCTTCGTCGACGGGCTGCAGAGCTTCGCGCAGGGCATCCGCAAGTACTGGCTGGTCAGCACCGTCTTCGGCCTGGTGGTGGCGGCAGTCGACTACGTCATCCTGATCGGGCTGGGCGTCCCGCTGGCCCTGGTCTGGGCCATGTTCAGCTTCCTGACCAACTACATCCCCAACATCGGCTTTGTCATCGGCCTGGTGCCGCCTGCGCTGCTGGCGCTGGTCGACGGCGGCTGGCAGCCCGCGGTGATCGTGGTGGTGGCCTACTGCGTGGTGAACTTCGTCATCCAGTCCATCATCCAGCCACGCGTGGCCGGCGATGCCGTCGGCCTGACCCCGACGATGTCCTTTGCCTCACTGCTGCTGTGGGGCTGGGTCTTCGGTGGCCTGGGCGCCCTGATCGCCCTGCCGCTGAGCCTGCTGTGCAAGGCCCTGCTGGTCGACGTGGACCCGGCCTCGCGCTGGGCCAACACGCTGATCTCCTCCCGGGTCAGCGATGGGGAGCCTGTCGGCTGAGGGCGTAGCGCCGCTGGGGCGCCAAAGCCCGGTCCGGCGTTGTTTTGTCACCGCCACCGGGTAGGTTTCAGGGGTGAACGATTTTCAGACTGACCCCGGCCCCCGCATGGCGGGTGGCGTCGGCAGCGGCTTCGGGATGACCGACAACGTCTACCAGTCCCTGCTGGCCAATCGCATCGTCTTCCTCGGTGACGAGGTCAAGGACGAGAATGCCAATGCCATCTGCGCGCAGCTGCTGCTGCTCAATGCGGAGGATCCCCACAAGGACATCTACCTCTACATCAACTCCCCGGGTGGTTCGGTGACCGCCGGCATGGCGATCTTCGACACCATGCAGTGGATCAGCAATGACGTGGCCACCGTGGCCATGGGCCTGGCTGCCTCGATGGGCCAGTTCCTGCTGAGCGCCGGAACCCACGGCAAGCGCTATGCGCTGCCGCACAGCCGCATCATGATGCACCAGCCCTCGGGCGGCATCGGTGGCACGGCCTCCGACATCCGCATCCAGGCGGAGCAGTCGCTGCACATCAAGAAGCAGATGGCCGAGCTCATCGCACAGCACACCGGGCAGCCGCTGGCCCAGATCGAGGCCGACTCCGACCGTGACCGCTGGTTCACCGCGGCCCAGGCCCTGGAGTACGGCTTCATCGACCACGTCTACGAGCGCGCTTCGCAGATCTCCAGCGACGCCCCGAACCAGTGAGGACGGCAATGTTCAACAACATCCCGATGCCGGCCCAGATGCAGAACCCGGCCATGCCGGGTGGCATGGCCCCGACCGGTCCGTCGATGGACTACTACATCCCGCAGTGGGAGGAGCGCACCTCCTACGGGATGCGTCGCGTCGACCCCTACACCAAGCTCTTCGAGGAGCGCATCATTTTCCTCGGGACCCCGATCGGTGATGAGGTCGCCAATGCGGTGATGGCCCAGCTGCTGTGCCTGCAGCAGATGGACTCCGAGCGTCCGATCAGCATGTACATCAACTCGCCCGGCGGCTCCTTCACGGCGCTGACGGCGATCTACGACACCATGCGCTACATCAAGCCCGACGTGCAGACCGTCTGCCTCGGCCAGGCCGCCTCGGCCGCGGCCGTGCTGCTGGCCGCCGGTACCAAGGGCCGTCGCATGGCGCTTCCCAACTCGCGGATCCTGATCCACCAGCCCGCGACCGAGGGCACCTACGGCCAGAGCTCCGACCTGGAGATCCAGGCCAATGAGATCCTGCGCATCCGCAGCCTGATGGAGAACATGCTGGCCAATGACACCGGCCAGAGCGTGGAGCAGGTCAGCAAGGACATCGAGCGCGACAAGTTCCTGACCGCCGAGGAGGCAGTCGAGTACGGAATCGTCGACGACATCCTCACCTCGCTGAAGGATCTCGCCTGAAATCCTGCTGCACAAGGGGCCGTGGCGGCCAGTCGCTGGAAGCCACGGCCCCTTGGCGGGCTAGGGTCGGTGACGACGTGGAAAGGACGTGGCATGGCGCGCATCGGTGAATCAGGGGACCTGTTCACCTGTTCCTTTTGTGGCAAGAGCCAGAAGCAGGTGAAGAAGCTCATCGCGGGTTCCGGGGTGTACATCTGCGACGAGTGCATCGACCTGTGCAACGAGATCATCGAGGAAGAGTTCAGCCAGGGCTCCGACGTGGGACTGCTGGACGAGCTTCCCAAGCCCACCGAGATCCGCGACTTCCTCGACTCCTACGTGATCGGCCAGTCCACCGCGAAGAAGACCCTCGCCGTGGCCGTCTACAACCACTACAAGCGCGTCCAGGCCACCGCCAGTGCCGGCCCGAGCCGTCGCTCGCCCGAGGACGAGAGCGTCGACCTGGGCAAGTCCAACATCCTTCTGGTGGGTCCCACCGGGTGTGGTAAGACCTACCTGGCCCAGACGATGGCCCGTATGCTCAACGTGCCCTTCGCCATGGCGGATGCCACGGCGTTGACCGAGGCCGGCTATGTGGGTGAGGACGTCGAGAACATCCTGCTCAAGCTCATCCAGGCCGCCGACTACGACGTCAAGAAGGCCGAGACGGGCATCATCTACATCGACGAGATCGACAAGGTGGCGCGCAAGAGCGAGAACCCGTCGATCACCCGCGACGTGTCCGGTGAGGGGGTGCAGCAGGCGCTGCTGAAGATTCTGGAGGGCACGGTCGCCTCCGTCCCGCCGCAGGGTGGGCGCAAGCATCCGCAGCAGGAGTTCATCCAGATCGACACCACGAATGTGCTGTTCATCGTCGGGGGTGCCTTCGCTGGCCTGGAGGACATCATCAACGACCGGGTCGGCAAGCGCCCGCTGGGCTTCAACACCAGCCCTGACTCCCGTACCGAGGTGGGCGATCCCTTTGCGCAGGTCTCTCCCGAGGACCTGCACAAGTTCGGCCTCATCCCTGAGTTCATCGGTCGCCTGCCGTTGGTTGCCACCGTCTCGCCGCTCGACCAGGACTCGCTGGTGCGCATCCTCACCGAGCCGCGCAATGCGCTGGTCAAGCAGTACCGCAAGATGTTCGAGCTGGACGGCGTCACCCTGGAGTTCACCGACGACGCCGTCGAGGCGGTCGCCGGCAAGGCCCTGGAGCGCGGGACGGGCGCCCGTGGCCTGCGCTCGATCCTGGAGGAGACGCTGCTCGACGTCATGTTCGAGGTTCCCAGTCAGGACAGCGTCAGCAAGGTCGTGGTGACCGGCGCCTGCGTGCGCGGCGAGGCAGCACCCACCCTGGTGGCCAACAACAGTTCGCGTCGCGGCAAGCATCGGGCCGAACTGAGCGCCTGAGCACCGCGCGGGCGGGTCAGGCCGGGACTTCCGGCCTGCAGGGGATGCACGGCCCGGGCATGGTCTGGCTCTTGGCGCAGTGGCAAGCCACAATGGGGGCATGACCACCTCAGTGCTCGTGACCGTGCCCACCCAGGAGCTGCTGGAGCGACTGCGCCCCGAGCTCCCCGATGACGTCCGTCTGGAGGTCTGGCCCATGGAGGGGCCCTCGGGGCTGGGACGAATCGACCTGGCGGTCATGCCCTACATGGCCAAGCCCCAGGTGCTCGACATCCTGGCCGGCGAGGAGGTGAGCTCCGTGCAGGCCCAGTCGCTCGGCTATGACGACTTCGACAAGCACCTGCCCGAGGGCGTGGTGCTGGCCAATGCGGTGGGCGTGCACGAGGACGCCACCGCCGAGCTGACCCTGGGCCTGGTGCTGGCCGCCGAGCGCGGGCTGGACACCTACCTGCGCGAGCAGCACGAGGGGGAGTGGACCCAGCGCTTCCACCCCGGCCTGATCGGCCGCACCGTCCTGCTGGTGGGGGTCGGCGGTGTCGGCAAGGCCATCCACCGTCGTCTGGATGCCTTCGGCGCCACCGTCGTGCGGGCCGCCTCCCGCGAGCGCACCGATGAGCAGGGCACCGTCCACGGCCCCGAGTCCTTGCCCGAACTGGTCTCCCAGGCAGATGTCGTGATCCTGGGGATGCCTCTGACCGACAAGACGCGCGGCATGTTCGAGGCCGGCCTGATGGCCCGGATGAAGCAGGGGGCGCTGCTGGTCAACATTGGCCGCGGCCCGCTGGTCGACACCGATGCCCTGGTCGAGGCAACGCGTAGCGGCCACATCCGCGCGGCGCTCGACGTGATGGATCCCGAGCCGCTGCCGGCCGACCACCCGCTGCGCCAGATCGACGGCGTGCTGATCACCCCGCATGTCGGGGGCCGTTCCTCGAGCATGGACGACCGCATCGTCGAGCTGGTGGCCGGGCAGGTGCAACGCCTGGTCAAGGGCGAGGAGATCGACCACCGCGTGCTGTGACGGGGGTGGCCACTCCTGCGGGGTAGTCTCGGCACGCACAGTCCTTGATCCCCCCCTGCAGGAGCACCCCGATGCACACCTTGGCGAAGCTCAGCCTGGGCAACCGCGCCCTGATCGCCCTCATCACGATCTTCGCCGTCTTCTTCGGGGGCCTCACCGCTACCGGACTGAAGCAGGAGCTCATCCCGTCGCTGCAAATCCCCAGCGCCTTCGTGATGACGAGCTACCCGGGCGCGAGCCCGCAGGTGGTGGAGGAGAAGGTCACCGCGCCGATCGAGCAGGCGGTGCTGGGCCTTCAGGGGCTGGAGGGCTACACCTCCACCTCGTCGACGGGCACCTCGACCGTCACGGTGAACGTGGAGTACGGCTCCGACATGGACCAGGTGCAGCAGCAGCTGCAGGCCGCGGTCAGCCGCATCAAGTCGGTGCTGCCCGAGGAAGCCGACTCGCAGGTCTTCACCGGCTCCACCGAGGACATGCCGGTGCAGGTGATCTCGGTCAGCGACGAGGGCACTCCGGAAGCCTTGGCGCAGCGCCTGCAGGCCATCGGCATCCCGGAGCTGGAGAAGATCCCGGGCGTGCGCCAGGTGAGCATGTCGGGCGCCCGCGAGCAGCAGGTCCAGGTGGTGCCCGACGAGAAGAAGCTCGCCGCCGCGGGCCTGACCACCGCCCAGGTGCAGCAGGTGCTCACCCAGTCCGGCGGCCTGGTCTCGGGTGGGCAGCTGGCCTCGGGGCGTCAGGAGCTGGCCGTCACCGTCGGCAAGCGCTTCGGCTCGGTCGACGACGTCAAGGAACTGGCTCTGGTGGGCACCGCGCCCGCCGTTGCGCCCGGCGCCGCCCCGGCCACCCAGCCGAGCCCGGCGCCCCGGCCGGTGACGCTCGGCCAGGTCGCGACCGTCACCCAGGTGCACGCGCCCGCCACCTCGGTCTCGCGTACCAACGGCAAGCAGGGCCTGTCGCTGTCGATCACCAAGACCCCCGACCGCTCCACCGTCGAGGTCTCCCGGGCGATCAGTGACGCACTGCCCGGCATCGCTGCGGCGATGGGTGACCGGCCCACTTTCACCACCGTCTTCGACCAGGCACCCTTCATCACCCAGTCGATCCACGACATGCTGGTCGAGGGCGGCCTCGGGCTGCTGATGGCGGTCGTAGTGATCCTGGTCTTCCTCAAGAGCCTGCGCTCCACCCTGGTGACCGCGGTCTCGATCCCGGTCTCGGTGCTGCTGACGCTGATCGGCCTGCGCATGGCGGGCTTCAGCCTCAACATCCTCACCCTGGGGGCGCTGACCATTGCCATTGGACGGGTGGTGGACGACTCGATCGTGGTGGTGGAGAACGTCAAGCGCCACCTGTCCTATGGCGAGGGCAAGTACGAGGCGATCATGAATGGCGTGCGCGAGGTGGCCACCGCCATCACCGCCGCGACGATCACCACGGTCGCGGTCTTCATCCCGATCGGCCTGGTCAGCGGCCAGACCGGCGAGCTCTTCCGGCCCTTCGCCTTCACCATGACCATCGCGCTGCTCGCCTCCCTGTTGGTGGCACTGACGATCGTGCCGGTGCTGTGCTACTGGTTCCTCAAGCCCATCGACGGTCCCGCCGACGCTGTCGCGGTGGAGGCCGAGGCACACGAGGCCGAGCGCAAGGGCTGGCTGCAGCGCGCCTACCTGCCGGCCCTCGACTGGGCCCTGGCCCACCGCTGGCTCTCGGTGCTGCTCTCGTTGCTGCTCCTGGGCGCCTCGGTCGCGCTGGGCAGCACGCTCAAGACCGACTTCCTGGGCAGCTCCGGCATGAACACCCTGAACATCACCCAGAAGTACCCGCCGGCGCTGTCCCTGGCCGAACAGGACGCCCGCGCCGCCAAGGTGGAGAAGGCCGTGCTGGGCCTCGACGGGGTCGAGACCGTGCAGGCGACTCTGGGCGGTTCCGGCATCGAGGCCATGTTCGGTGGAGGCGGACAGGGCCAGGCCACCCTGTCGGTCACCACCGATGCGGACGCCGACCAGACCGAGCTGGCCGAGCGGGTGCGCGAGGCCGTCAAGCCCTTCGAGGATGACGGTCCGGTGACGGTCAGTGCCGGCCAGGGGATGGGCAGCGGTGACGTGGAGGTGGTGGTCACCGCCGCCGACCAGAAGGCCTTGCAGCAGGCCAATGACGCGCTGCTCAAAGCCTTGGTGACGGTGCCTGAGAGCAGCAATGTCAGCTCCAGTCTGGCCGCCGACCAGCCGCAGGTGCAGGTGGATGTCGACCAGACCAAGGCCGCGGCGGCGGGACTGAGCGAGCAGGCCATCGGCCAGCTGGTGCGCTCACGCCTGAGCCCCACCACGCTGGGCCAGGTGGAAACCGGCGACGGCCGCACCATCGACCTTGTGGTGACCAGCAAGGACAAGCCGGTGGGCCTGGACGAGCTGCGCGCCATGCCCGTGGGTGCGGGTCCGTCCGGTGCCGTGACGCTGGGGCAGGTCGCCACGGTCCGTCAGGACTCGGTGGCCACCGAGGTGGACCACACCGACGGGCAGCGCTCGGTCACCATCACCCTGACGCCGACCGGTGACAACCTGGGCGCCACCACGGCGCAGGTCGGCAAGAAGCTCGACGAGACCACCCTGCCGGCGGGGGCCAGCGCGGAGCTCGGCGGTGTCGCCACCGAGCAGGGCGAGGCCTTCGCCCAGCTCGGGCTGGCACTGCTGGCGGCTGTCGCCATCGTCTACGTCGTGATGGTGGCCACCTTCAAGAGCCTCGTGCAGCCGCTGATCCTGACCATCTCCATCCCCTTCGCGGCGGTCGGCGCGATCATCGCCTTGCTGCTCACCGACACGCCCCTGGGCGTCCCGTCGATGATCGGGTTGTTGATGCTGGTGGGTGTGGTGGTGACCAATGCGATCGTGCTGATCGACCTGGTCAACCACTACCGCCGTGAGGGAATGGACGTGCACACCGGACTGGTCGAGGGTGCCCGCCAGCGTCTGCGGCCGATCATGATGACGGCCGTGGCGACGATCTTCGCGCTGATTCCGATGTCCCTGGGACTGTCCGGTGGCGGCGTGTTCATCTCCAAGCCGCTGGCGATCGTCGTGATCGGTGGCCTGCTCAGCTCCACACTGCTCACCCTGCTTCTGGTGCCGGTGCTCTACTCGCTCGTCGAGGGCCGCTTGGAGAAGCGTCGCGGTGGCTTCCCGACGGCCTCCAATGCTCCGGAGCGTGCAGCGCTGGTCGAGGAGGAGCCGGCCCGTCCCCGTCGCTCTCGATGAGGCTGCCTGGCAGCCCTCAGCCGTCGTGGGCGTGGCGTGGCGTGCGTCGGAAGACTACCCAGCGCATCATGCAGTACATGAAGACGGCCTCGGCGGTGGCTGCCAGCAGGCGGGCCAGCTAGAAGTGCACGCCCACGTGGTGCAGCAGCGACGACAGTCCAACGACGAGGAGTGCGTAGTTCACCACGACGGTGACGACATAACGCGCCAGCTCACCACCGACGGGGGAGTTGGACTCGAAGTTGAGGGTCCGGTTGAGCGCATAGGCCAGGGCCAGGGCGACGATGTAGCCAGCGCTGACGGCGACCGGATAGGGCAGGCTCGCCACCCGGAAGCCGAACCACAGCAGTGCCATGTCGGTGGAGAAGGTCAACAGGTTGATCAGGCAGTAACCGACCAGGGTGACGGGCAGGTGGTGGCGGATGGCCTGTGGGAACAGGCTCCACAGGCCGTCGCGGAATCGGTCGAAGCGCCGTCTCCATGGTGACGGGGAATCCACCGAAGGCTCGCAGCCGGTGGCGGTCATGGTGCTCGTCGTCGCGGGCGGCGGGATCACGATCCCGATCCTACCGATCTGGCATCGATCGGTGCGGGGTCCAAGAGACGCGGGAAGGCCCCGAGCCGTCAGGCTCGGGGCCTTCCCCTGCTGTGATGACCTGGGTCATCGGCGTGACGGGCTTGTTCAGCCGATCTTGCCGTCGTTGTCACGATCCAGCTTGTCCTTCACCTTGTCGGCGACGGAGCGGTCATCGCGGACCTCGTTGACATCACGGTCAACCTCAATCTGCTCCTTGGCCACATTGGCGGTGACGGTCTCGTTCTCGACGACGGTCTCCTTGCCGACGCTCACCTTCTCGACACCGACAGTCTCCTTGGAGACGACGGGGCGCTCCTCGTGCAGCACGACCTCGGTCTCGCCCTCCTCGAGGCGGCCACCGCGGACGACCTCACCGTCGGCGATCGGGGTGCGCTCGACGCGCAGCTCCTCGCGCTCCACGGGCACCTGGACGCTCTGCTGCTCGTTCACGACGTGCTTGCGGATGTGCACGCGGCCGGTCTCGACCTCTTCCTTGCCAACGTTGAGGCGCTCCTCGTGGCGAATGATGTCGCCCTCGAGGTTGGCGTCGCGGTCGGTGTCGACACGGTCGGTGGCCACGCGGTCGGTGGCGACGCGGTCGGTGGCCACGGCGTCGCGACCCTCGTAGGCGCCCAGGTCCTGCTTGATGCTGTAGTAGCGGTACAGCTCGGCCTCTTCGGCCTCGGTGATGTGGCCCTCGGGATCAATGCTCGGGGCGCCCTTGATCTGGTCCTTGGTGTAGGGCACGTGGATCTCTCCGTTGGAGACGTTCTCGCCCTGCAGCGGAACGAAGGTCTCCTTCATGCCGAACAGACCGGTGCGGACGGTGACCCACTCGGGGCGACCGGTGGCGTCATCCAGGTAGACCTGGCCGACATCGCCGACCTTGTTGCCCTCGGAGTCGATGACGGTTCCGTAGTAGCGGTCGTAGTCGAAGTTGTTGTTCGCGGTGTTGTCAGTCATGGTTCGTTCCTGTTCCGGCCCTGTGGGCCTTTCGTGCGAGAAAGGCCTGCGGCCATTTCTTCGAATCACTTCGGACATCTATGAAGCTAGCCGGGCAGATTTCGCCGTGACAAGTGATTTCGCCCAGAGAGTGTTTCCGTGCGCCCACGGCGAAATCGCCTGCACAATCACCACCCCTTGGGGTGGTTCTCCGGGCATCGTCCCGTCCCGGCAGGCCTGGGTCAGGTGGCCGCACTGCGATGGGAAAGCATGGTGCGGAGCGGCCCGGGGGAGTGAGTAGACTTCCTCCGGCCCTCGTGGAGGGCTCGTTGCCGTGTGATGAGGGGATCAGATGCCAGTACGTGACAGTGGGGACTTCGTCGACCAGGTGAGCGCCGTCAAGGCGTGGGCCCAGGCGGCGCATGAAGTGTTGATGGAAGCAGCATCGGCACACAAGACTGTCGAGTACGGCCAGCTGGCACGACTGGTCCAGCAGCGATCAGGAATCCAGACCAAGCAGCCCACCTCCAAGTGGATCGGACCACTGCTGGGCATGGTCGCCCGCAAGTGCGCCGCGGAGGCCCTGCCCCTGCTGACCGCCGTGGCGGTGCGCCGTGACGGCAATGTCGGACCCGCCTATGACGAGATCCTTCGCTTCGCGAGGGTGGACGTGGACGCCGAGCACCGCGAGGAGCACGCCCTCGAGCAGCGACGTGCCTGCTTTGCCCGCTGGGGTGGGACCCGGACCGCCCCCACCGCCGCACCGGCCGCCACCAGCGGTCGCGCCACGGTCGTCGGGAAGGTGCCGCCGGCCAAGGCGACGCGTACCGTCAAGAAGAAGCCCGAGCCGTTGCAGGGAAATGTCTGCCCCACCTGCTTCATGCAGATGTCGCTGACCGGCGAGTGCGCCAACTGCGACTGAGGCCCTGACCGGCGGGTTGGCTGCCGGCAGGGTTCAGCCTGCCGGCAGCCAGCGGCCACCCTGTCGGCGAAGCACCCAGCGGCGCCCGGTGACCGCCACCTGTTCCACCGCCTCGGTGGCAGCCTCGGCGGCCATCACGGCCAGCTCGGTCTCCTCGGCGTCGGAGCTGTCGGGCACGGTGAAGCGCACCCTGATCCGTGGCGTCTGGGCCACGACGTCGATCTGGCGGTCGTCGACGTGGAAGTTCTCGCTGATGGCGCTCACGGCGCCGTCCATGACGGCCTCGGGCCGGTTCCCCGGACGAAGGCCCAGCACCTCGAGCTCCACCCGGAAGGACGGCATCAGCCGGCCCTTTCCACGTCCCGCAGCACCAGCGCGCCGTCACTGCCCGCGGGGGCAAGGGCCGCCACGAGGTCGGCGCGGGCGCGGGAGACGCGCGAACGGATGGTTCCGATCCGAACCCCGCACACGTCGGCGGCCTGCTGGTAGTCGTAGCCGAGCACCTGGGTGAGGACGAAGGCCTCGCGGCGTCCCGGCTCCAGCCCCGCCAGCACCTGGTCGAGCTCCACCTTCAGGCTGGAATCCCCAACACTGCGGCCGTGCTCGGTGATCCACGACGGCTCCCGCGGGGTCTGCGGACGGGCCACCTCACGCCGCACCTGGTCGGCCACCACCCGCCGCGCGATCGTCAGCAGCCAGGTGCGCGCGCTGGAGCGTCCCTCGAAGCCGGGCAGCGCATCCATGGCACGCACGTAGGTGTCCTGGGCCAGGTCCTCGACCGAGGCGTCCCCGGCCAGGTGGCGCAGGAAGCGGGTCACGTCCGGCTGGGTCAGCCGGACGAATTCGCCCAGTGCGGGCCTGTCCCCGGCCGCGGCATCCAGGGCCAGACCGGTGACGCGGGTATCGAGGGCCTCGTCGCGCGCCGGTCTGACTGCCTTCACCATGGCCCGGATGCTACCGGGCATCGGCTCGGGTGCGTTAGTCTGCGCGCATGGAGACCTGCCGCGAGCCACAGCGATGGCGCGAGTCGCTGTCTGCCATGCTCGACGGAGAGGATCCCGCCATCGCAAGGGTGGAGGTGGACTCCCACCTGCTGGCCTGCACGAGCTGCTCGGCCTGGTACGAGACGGCACGCGCGCATCGTCAGGTCTTGGCGGGCGAGCCCGTGCGCGACATCTCTGCGCTGCTGATCGGCGTCGCCGAGGCGCACATCTGTCCCTGCCACACCGGCGGCGAGTGCCTTTGCACCGACTGCATCTGCGAGGACTGCACCTGCCAGCAGGCGGGTTGAGCGACGACTCCCTGTGGGTACGGGCCCGGGGGACTCAGAGACCAAGCAGCTCCTCCATGACCACCATCACGCCCGACTCAGCCCCGCTGGGTGCACGCCGGTCCGCGGCCTCGACCGCCACCTTCTGGGCCTCGGCCATGGCATAGCTGGTGCCGGCGGCCCGCAGCATCTCCACGTCATTGCCGGAGTCGCCGAAGGCCACCATGTCCTCGAAACGGCGGTCCCATCGCCTCATCAGGTAACCGAGCCCGTCGGCCTTGTGGCGGCGCGGGTCGATCAGGTCGATGCCCCGGTGCCCGGTGGTGACCGGCACGACGGCGCCGTCGAGAGCCTGGCTGAGCTCGGCGGCCAGCCGCTCGGCCTGGCCATCATGGGTGACCAGCGCAAACTTGCTCACCGGCCCGTCGATCTCCCGCAGGCTCTCCACACGCGCCAGGTTCACATAGGCGGTGTCCATGATGTCGTGCATCAGCTGCGGCGCCGCCAGCTGGATCCAGCCGCCCTCGGGTCCGCTGGCGACGGTGAACATCTCGGGGTGCTGGTCGAGCAGCTCCACCGCCCGGCGCACCACGTCGTCATCCAGCACGGCGGCGTGCACCGGCTCGTTGTCACGGTCGATGACCATCGAGCCGTTGTCGCCCACGAAGGCAAGCCGGTCGGGCTCGTCGAACATGGTGCGCATGCTCAGGTGCTGGCGGCCGCTGGCGATCACCACCCGGATGTCGCGCTGTTCACAGGCCTCGAGCATCCGCGCGAAGCGGGCACGGTCGTAGTCGCGTTCCGGGGTGAACAGGGTGCCGTCCAGGTCGATCGCGATGCTGGTGATGGTCACTGGACGGCTCCCTGGTGTTCTCGTGTCCGGATCAGTTCTTCGGCTGCTTGGTGGCGGGTTCGCCGAGCTCGACGGCCACCGTGGTGGGTCCGTCCTGCTTCACCCACAGCACCTCGCCGGTGATGCGTCCGACGGCCCGCAGGTCACCCTCGGCGGCCTGCAGGGCCTCCACCACGGCGGCGGTGCCGCTGAACTGGGCACGCTCGATCTCGGTCTTCATGCTCACCTTGGCCGCACTCTTCGCCCCGCGCAGGGCGATCAGCACGGTGGCAAGCTCATCGAGCAGCGCCGCGTCGCCGCCGGTGGGCAGCTCCTCGGCCGTCGGCCAGGTGGCGTGATGCACCGAACCGGAGGCGAACCAGCTCCAGGCCTCCTCGGTGACGAAGGGCAGGAAGGGCGCGAACAGGCGCAACATCACGTCGAGTGCCAGGCGTAGAGCGGCCTGTGCGCTGGCGGCGGCCTCGTCGCCCTGGGCGCCGTAGGCGCGCTCCTTGACCGTCTCCAGGTAGTCGTCACAGAAGGCCCAGAAGAAGG
The DNA here is from genome assembly GCF_054783495.1 of Luteococcus sediminum. Taxonomy (NCBI): domain Bacteria; kingdom Bacillati; phylum Actinomycetota; class Actinomycetes; order Propionibacteriales; family Propionibacteriaceae; genus Luteococcus; species Luteococcus sediminum. Next base: position 108,134 of record NZ_BAAGQL010000001.1, read on the forward strand.
TCTCGGTCGCCTCCAGCGCCCCGGTGTAGTCGAACTTCTCGAAGCTCTGGGTGGCCTGTCCAACCACACCGGACAGGCTGGCCAACATCGCCAGGTCGAGGGGATGGGTGACTTCGCCCTTGCCGTCACCGCTCATGCCGAGGACGAACTTGGAGGCGTTGAGCACCTTCATCGCCAGGCGACGGCCCACCTTCATCTGGGTCTCGTCGAAGGGGGAGTCCATGCCGGGGCGTGCCATCGCGGCGCGCCAGCGGACGGCGTCGGCGCCGAACTTGTCCAGGATCTCGGTCGGGACCACCACATTGCCCTTGGACTTGCTCATCTTCTTGCGGTCGGGGTCGACGACGAAGCCCGAGATGGTGGCGCGCTTCCACGGCACCGTGCCGAACTCGTGGTGGGCGCGCACCACGCGGCTGAACAACCAGGTGCGGATGATGTCGTGGGCCTGCGGGGCGATGTCCATCGGGAAGGTGAGGTGGAACAGCTCCTCGTCACGCTCCCAGCCGGTCACCAGCTCGGGGCTCAGCGAGCTCGTCGCCCAGGTGTCCATCACGTCGGGGTCGGCGACGAATCCATGGGGCTGGTTGCGCTGCTCGTCCGAGTAGCCCTCGGGCACGTCGCTGGAGGGGTCGACGGGCAGGCTCGCGGCGTCGGCGACGATCGGGTTCTCGTAGTCGGGCTCGCCGTCGGCGTCGGTGGGGTACCAAACGGGGAAGGGCACGCCGAAGAAGCGCTGGCGGCTGATCAGCCAGTCGCCGTTGAGGCCCGCGACCCAGTTGGTGTAACGGTGCTTCATGTGTTCCGGGACGAAGGCGATCTCGTCGGCGCGTGCCAGCAGGTCGGCCTTGAGCTGCTCGTCGCGGCCGCCGTTGGCGATGTACCACTGGCGGGTGGAGACGATCTCCAGCGGCTTGTCGCCCTTCTCGTAGAAGTTCGCCATGCGCTGGGTGGGCTTGGGCTCGCCGTCCATGTCGCCGGTCTCGGCGAGCTTCTCCACAATGTTCTTGCGCGCGGTGAAGGTGGTCTTGGTGGCCATCTGCTCGGCGTAGAAGTCGCCGTTGACCAGCCACTCGGGGGTCTCGGCCTGCAGGCGGCCGTCGCGGGTGATGATGGTGCGGGTGGGTAGCTGCAGCTCGCGCCACCAGATGATGTCGGTCTGGTCGCCGAAGGTGCAGCACATCGCGATGCCCGCGCCCTTGTCCTTCTCGGCGGCGGAGTGGGCCAGCACCGGGATCTCGACGCCGAAGACCGGCGAGGTGACGGTGGTGCCGAACAGGTGCTGGTATCGCTCGTCGTCGGGGTGCGCGATGAGGGCGCACACCGAGGGCAGCAGCTCGGGACGGGTGGTCTCGATCCACACCTTGTTGTCGGCGAAGAGCTCGGCATCGCCCTGGGTGCCCTCGGGCAGGGCGAAGCCGATGCGGTGGTAGGCGCCGGGGTAGTCGCGGGCCTCCAGCTCTGCCTGTGCGACGGCGGTCTGGAAGGTGACGTCCCACATGGTGGGGGCCTCGCTCATGTAGGCCTCGCCGCGCTCGTGGTTCCTGAGGAAGGCCAGCTGGGCGATGCGCTGCGTCTCGGGAGAGATCGTCGAGTACAGGGTGTCCCAGTCCACCGACAGCCCCACGCTGCGCCACAGGTCCTCGAAGACCTTCTCGTCCACCTGGGTCAGCTCGTGGCACAGCTCGACGAAGTTGCGTCGGCTGATCGGCACCTGCTTCTTCGGGTCCGGCTTGGCCGGCGGCGTGAAGTCGGGGTCGTAGGCCACTGACGGGTCGCAGCGCACGCCGTAGTAGTTCTGCACGCGGCGCTCGGTGGGCAGGCCGTTGTCGTCCCAGCCCAGCGGGTAGAAGACGTGCTTGCCGGTCATGCGCTGGTAGCGGGCGATGAGGTCGGTGTGGGTGTAGCTGAACACGTGCCCCACGTGCAGCGATCCGGAAACGGTCGGCGGGGGGGTGTCGATGCTGAAGACCTGGGCGCGGCCCCCTGACCTGCTTGCAGGGTCGGTCAGGTCGATCTTCGGCCGGGTGAAGGCGTAGGTCTTGTCCTCGGCCCACTTCTTGGCCCACTTGGCCTCGAGGCCCTCCAGCACCGGCTTGTCCGGTACCTGGCCCGTGACTGGCGTGGTGGCGGACGTGGTGCTGGTGGTCTCGTTGGTCATGGTCGCGATTCTAGTGACAGTAGACAGGTGCGGCGAAAACTTGTCGGGGTCGCTTGTCGTGGGGCCAGACGCACTGGGCGCCCAGACTGCCGGGCACTTGCACTACGGGGATCGACGCGGGCCCGCTGCTAGGGTGGCCGGAAAGTCCATTCCCCCTTCAAGGAGTATCCATGGCAAACACATCGCGGCGCCAGCAGCTGCGCGAGCAGCAGGCGCTCGAGGCGAAGAAGGCGCGGCAGCGTCGGTTGTTGACGATCATTGCCAGCGTCCTGTGCTTGGTCGTCGTGCTGGTGGCCGTCTTCTGGGGGATTGGCAAGAACAAGCGTGCACAGGACGCGAAGGTCCAGAGCAATGACGGGGTGCTGACCGCCGCGCTGCAGAAGATTCCGGCCAAGGACTTCGACACCGTGGGTGTTGGTACCGCCTCGCACGGCCCCGAGGCGATCCCCGGCGGCAAGCCCCAGATGGTGGATGGCAAGCCGCGCATCTTCTACATTGGCGGTGAGTTCTGCCCCTATTGCGCCATGGACCGCCTCTCGCTCGTGGCGGCGCTGTCGCGTTTCGGCAGCTTCAACGGCCTCGCCGACACGCTGTCGAGCCCCAACGAGGGTGCCGTCTCGAACATTCCCACCGTCACCTTCAAGGACGTCAAGTTCACCAGTGACTCGCTGGTCTTCGACGGTGTGGAGACCGCCGACCGCATGGGCAACAAGCTGCAGGACATCCCCGCCGCCGACGAGGAGATCTTCAACAAGCTCGCCCCCAATGGTGGAATTCCCTTCATCCACTTCGGTTCGGCCTACACCAACTCGGCCCCCTTTGACGGACGCTTCCTCGCCGGCAAGTCCGCCGAAGAGGTTGCCTCCGCGCTGAGCGACCCGAACAGCGAGACCGCGAGGGCCGTGATCGGCGGAGCCAACGTGATGACCGCCCAGATCTGCAAGGAGACGGGTGGCCAACCTGCGGACGTGTGCCAGGCCGAGGGTGTCGTCGCGGCCGCAAAGGCATTCAAGTGAGCCACTCCGTCGTGACCGTGGAGGGGCAGCCCGCGCCGCGGTGGGCGCGCCTCGCCACCGCCGTGTTGGTCGTGGTCGGCACGTTGATCGCCACCTACATGACCTATGAGCACTTCACCGGCAACGAGTCCCTGATGTGCAGCGCCACTGGCGTCATCGACTGTGCGTCGGTCACGACGAGCACCTATTCCATGTTCCTCGGGGTGCCCGTCGCACTGGCCGGGCTGCTCTGGTTCGTGGCCACGGTGGCCGTGGCGTGGTGGGGCCACACTCGCGCGGCCGCGCCGCTTCGTCGCAAGGTCCTGCTTGCCTGGTATGGCGTCGGGTTGCTCTTCGTGCTCTACCTGGTGTGGGTCGAGCTGGTTCCGCTGGGCAAGATCTGTTCCTGGTGCACCGTGGTCCACATCATCACCCTGGCGCTCTTCCTGGTCGCGCTGGCCGACTACGTCCTGGAGAGCGACTGACCCAGCAGGAAGCCGCCAGTCCCATCGACTAGGCCTGCTTCTCGATCACGAGGGGCAGGTCGAGTCCTTTGTCATCCATCCCTAGGAGGAGCGTGGCCGCCCACTGGCATGAGTCCAGTGGCGCCGCGTTGCTCGATGCCAACGAGCTCATGCGCCGTCCGGCCAGCAAGTCCCCCAGAGCATGGTTGCCATCATCCAGTCGCTCGGCATCATCGCAGCCCAGGCCTCCGTTGAGTTGCGTGAATCAGGTGATGGCAGCCATCCAGGCGATGTGGCCTGACGTACATCCAAACAGTTTCACGATCTATAAGCGGATCAGCGGACTATCGATTACAGTGGTGAGTGATCCACCCATTTCCCCCGAAAGGACAAGTAATGAAGAGGGTTTTGACTTCTGCCATCGGTATGACCGTCATGGCAGCGGCTGTGGCAATGGGAGCGTCTCCCGCCCACGCGGCTGGCGTTTCCTTGGTGTCATGCTCGTCTCCAACGAAGCAAGTCAGCTTCTATTCGGCATCAGCGGGTAGGTACTACTGCTACTCGGGGCGAGGCTCGATTAGCGTCAAGATCTCCAACGTGACCCGTGTGACGTCGGCTGTGTCCGGACACTTCTGGGGAAACAAGGGCGGTTCGTCGGTGAGAACGGCATTCGGCCCGGGCTCGAACTTCAGCCCTGTCTACGGAAACGTCACTTCGATCACCATCTACTGAGAGCCCGCGAAGCTCACGCGGTGAGCCGGATCTCATCGACTCGGCCTGCTCCTCGATCACGAGGGGCAGGCCGAGTCCTTTGTTCGTGAGATCCTGGACCACGTTCGCTCGCGCCTCGCTTAGGCGGCGTCCTCGACGACCTTCAACAGCTCCGCCTTGGTCGGCGCCTGCTGGCCCATCAACCGCTGAAGGTCGATCTCGCCGTCGGCCTTGCCGTCGGCGCCTGACACCCAGTACTGGGGCGTGGTGCCGTCACGGTCCTCGAGCCTCGCCTGGTCCAGGACGGTCGCCACGGCGGTGTGCGTGCGCCGCTGGTCGTAACAGGTCTGGAAGGCGCCCAAGTCCTTGATCTTGGCCTCGCGGGCGAAGCCGGTGCGCAGCTGCTCGTCGGTGAAGCCCGCCTTCTCGTCCTTGGGCTGGTGGGCGAAGACGGCCTCGCGGTAGGCGGCATAGCTGCCGCTGACATCTGCACAGGCCGCCGCCACATTGGCCCGGTGCGATGCGTCACCGCCAGCCATCTGGTCGATGAGTTCGAGCGAGCGCACCTCGACGCCGAACTTCTTCTCGGCGGCCAGTAGCTCGACCAGTGGTCCGAGCTCGTCATGGGCCACCTTGCACCAGGGGCAGCGGTAGTCCTCGTAGATGACCAGGGGGGCCTGTCCTTGGGAGTGGCGTGCAGCACGATGCCGCGTCCCTCAGCGCTGGCGTGCGGCACGGCCACCTGGCTGGCGGGGGTGACCGGTGCCTCCTTCTCGCGGTTGGTCCACCAGGCCACGGCCAGCACCATCACCAGCGCGAGCAGGGCACCGGTCAGCACGCCCAGGCGCCGGCGCCTACGTGCCTCGGCCCGGGCCAGGCGACGCTGGTTCTCCGCGGCGGCCTTCCTGCTGGCGGGGCTGGGTCGGGCCATGACGTCTCCTTGGGGGGGTGGCGGTCGAGGGGGGCAGCGCGATACCTCCGTTCAGCTTGCCACGAGCGCCGGCATCCGCCAGGAACATGACGCGGTGGGCAGGGCACCCGGCCCTGCCCACCGCGCCCGCGAGGGGTCAGGGCTCCTGCACGACCCCTTCGAGCACGTCACCCGTGGTCAGCTCGATGCCGCCGGCCATGGCGACCAGACGCACCCGGTGGCCCGGTCTCGCCGTCGTGGACAACGGCATGGTGACATGGGCCCCGATGCTGCCGGGGGCCATCTCCACCACGCGCCAGGCCCCGGCCTGGTCCAGTGGCAGGTCCTCGCCCTCCCCGACCGACCACCACTGGCGACCCTCGGGCGAGAGCTCCGAGGTGAGCAAGGGCGGCTCGGTGCCCTCAGCCATGAAGTACAGGTACAGCGGTGTCGTACGCGGCGGGTTCTCCACGCTGACCTTCCACGAGAGCGTGCCGCCCGGCGTCGCAGTGGCCGTCGCCGGCGCGATGGAGACCCTGGGCTGCGGATCGCCCTCGGTCACCGTGACCGCCGCGACCGGGGACGCGACCACCACCGGCCCCTGCACTGGCAAGAGGCGGGCGACCGACCCCTCGGGAGTCCACTCGGTGTTGCCATCGACGGGCAGGGCCAGGTCGAGCGTACGCCGGCCGGCCGGCAGGACGATCTCGTCCAGCCGGACGTCAGTGCTGTTCAGCAGCAGGCTGCGCAGGGTGGCTGGGCGGGCCAGCGGCCTCGACAGCGCGACGGTGACGCGGTGCGTCCACGGAGTGGAACCGTCGATGACGGTGGCAGGGCTCGGGGCCGTCAGGATGCTGGTGGGCGGGGCCATTCGGGCGGCGATGCCGCTGCGGGCACTCGACAGGTCGAGCACCAGGATCCGACCGGCGGCCCCCTTCCCACCATCCAGGACGACGCGGGTGATCCGCGCCAGGTCGATGCCGCCGGAGGAAAGGACGAAGCGCACCGTCTGCGCAAGCCACCGGCCTCCGGCCGCGTCGGTGGCGCCATGGATGCCTTGGCGCAGGGCCGGCCCCTGGGGCCGCAGCGTGGCACTGCGCCCCCGACTCGTCGACCAGGCGGAGGGTTGGTGTCCTCCTGGCCGTGGGTTCCATTGCCATGCGCACGTCCAGCGCCTCAGCACTCGACAGGCGCACCGGCCGCGCCGCACTCAGCACCATCGGGCTGCCCGCCTGCCAGACCCAGCCCTGCGGCTCCAGCGCGTCCCCGCCGAACTCCCGAGGCAGACGCCAGTGCGGGGGGCAGTTCCCCCTCCTGGGCGGCCACACAGTCCTCGGCGGTGCACCGCGCGGCCCCGGAGACCGTCCAGGCCGCATCGGTGGGCGTGGTCAGACGCTCCCGCGCGCCGCCGGTCGCCGAGCTCACCATGCCGGTCAGTGCTCCCTCGCCGGCGACAATCGCTGTTCTGCTGCGCACTCGGTCCACTCGCCGTCGTCCATGCCGGTGGGGGCGTCGGGGGTCCATTCGGTGTTGAAGTAGTTGTGGTTGGCGCCGGGCAGGTAGGCCGCAGTCGACAGGGCCTGCCGGGTGCCGTAGCGGATGGCGCCGTCGGAGTAGTCGACGCCCTGCAGGTCGGCGACGTCGCCGTCACAGCCGGGCAGGATCGTCAGCGTCGGCGTCAGCGGCGAGGCCGTCTGGAAGAAGTTCGTCGGGGCCACCAGCACCTGGCCAGCGATGTGCACGTCGCGATTGCCAAGGCTCTGGTTCGCGGCATGGGCCACCTTCTCGCCGCCGCGGTTGTGGCCGACCAGCATCGTGAGGCCCAGGTCATAGCGGGCCTTCACGGTGGAGGCAAAAGGTGCCGTCGCACCGCCCTGCCACGAGGCCAGCTTCGTCAGGTGCTCGCGCACCAGCCGGGCGCGGCCGTCCATGCCCAGGTCTGGGCAGCACCTGATCCTGGGCATTGATGGCATTGGCGTCGATGCTGACGGTGAAGTAGCCGCGGCTGGCGAGCTCCTCCTGCAGGTGGCGGTAGCCCTCGAGGTTCGGCACGGGGGAGCTGCCCTCGGCGCAGGGCCACTCGCCGGCACCCTCCTCGCACCACTGGTGGCGCCCGTGCAGGAAGACGACCACCGGCAGGTCACGTCCCGCCCTGGGCGCCACCACCCGTCCGGTCACCTCCTGCGGGTGGTCCATCCCGGGAAGTCGGATCGACCCGGTTGAGTAGGTGGCACTCACCACCGTGCCCAGCGGCGACGACTGGCGCGGAGCAGACCTCATGGGTGCCGGGGCCGTGCGTCGAACGTCCCTGACCGAGGACTCGCGCAGGGCCCCGTGGCGCACGTCCAGACGCGAAAGGTCCCGGGGGGGGGCCGCTGGACGCGCACGCGCACGGTGCCGTCACGATCGACGACGGCCGGGCCCAGGTCCTCCTCGCCGACGACGACGTGCGGCCGGGCATCGGTGACGGGCTGACCCTTCCAGGCGGGCCGGACCAGTTCGTGGCCGCCCTCGACGGGCCGGATGAACCATCCGGGCGGGGCCGTGGCCGCCACGTCAGGGGGGGTGGGGGTGTGGGTGCGGCGTGGGCGGCGGTGGTGCCGCCCAGCAGCAGTGCACCGGCCAGGGCGGGGGCCGCCGCACAGCGGTGGAGTGTCACATGGGATCCTTTGGTGGGTTGGGGTTCGTGGGGTCCAGCAGGTGGGGTGCCCGAGGGCAGTCCAAAGTTCCTGCCGATGCCCCGGTCACCGCAAGGGCTGTCTCACCCGGTGGCGGGAATTGTCCCGGGCCTTGGGGCAGAGACGGCCAGGGGGCACTGGGCACGCCCCCGGGCGCCGGGCACGTGCTGCAGCGACTGCGGGGTCGGACTCCGACGTGCACAGTGGGCGAAGGACCTCGGCGCACGGGCCCGGTAGGCTGGCTGCACCATGAGCAACTCCCAGCACGAGCAGATCGTCGCCACCCTCGTCGGCCGTTGGCCCGAACACCGCATCGCCCCCTCGCTGGGGCGCATCGAGGCCCTGATGGACCTGCTCGGGCATCCCGAGAAGTCCGCCCCGGTCATCCAGATCACCGGCACCAACGGCAAGGGCAGCACCGCGATCATGGTCGACGCCCTGCTGCGGGCCGACGGGCTGCGCACCGGCCGCTTCTCCAGCCCCCACCTGGTCGACGTCTCCGAGCGCATCTGCATCGACGGAGAGCCGATCAGCACCGAACGCTTCGACGAGGTCTGGGAGGACATCAGGCCCTATGTCGAGATGGTCGACGCCCAGCAGATCGACGGGGTCCAGATGACCTTCTTCGAGGTGATCACCGGACTGGCCTATGCCGCCTTCGCTGACGCGCCGGTCGACGTGATGGTCATCGAGGTCGGCATGGGCGGCACCTGGGATGCGACCAGCGTCTGCGAGCCGCAGGTCAGCGTCATCACCCCGATCGCCCTCGACCACACCCACATCCTGGGCGACACCATCACCGACATCGCCCACGAGAAGGCCGGCATCATCAAGCCCGGCAGCACCGCCGTGATCGCCGCCCAGGACGACGAGGCCGGCCCCATCCTGCTGGAGCGCGCCACCGAGGTGGGCGCGAAGCTCGTGCTGGAGGGCCGCGACTTCCAGGTGCTCGAACGCGCACGCGCCGTCGGCGGGCAGCTGCTGCGCCTGCAGAGCGCCGAGGGGCCTGTCGGCGACGTCCACCTGCCGCTCTTCGGCGCCCACATGGCCCACAATGCTGCCCTGGCGCTGGCCGCAGTCGAGGCGCTGCTCGGTGGCCGCGCGCTCAACCCGGAGGTGGTCGTCGACGGTTTCGCCGCCGTCGAGGCCCCGGCCCGGATGGAACTGGTGCGCACCTCGCCGCCCGTCCTGCTCGACACCGGCCACAATCCGCACGGCGCCCGCGCCACCATGGCGACGCTCGCCGAGAACTTCGACCTGCGTCCCTGCATCGGTGTGGTCGCGATGATGGCCGACAAGGACGTCGACTCCGTCCTGCGCATCTTCGCCGAACAGATGGACCAGGTGGTCTGCACCCAGGTCTCCTCGACCACCCGCGGACTCACCGCCCAGGAGCTGGCCGAGCGTGCCGCCGACGTCTTCGGCGAGGAGAAGGTGCACGTCAGCGAGGACGTCGCCGCCGCCCTCGAACTGGCCGTCACCCTGGCCGATGCCGAACCCACCGGCGGTGTCCTGGTGGCCGGCTCGGTCATCCTGGCCGGCGAGGCCCGCGCCATCCTGGCCACCGCCCCCACCGACGAGGTGGAACTCGACCGCGCCGACCTGCGCACCCCCTTCGACCTGGACGGAGACACCCAGTGGTGACGCTCGCGCTGCGCCCCGACAACCCGATGAACAAGGCGATGATGCTGATCCTGCTCTTCGAGGTCATCGTCTTCGGCCTGGGTTTCCCCGGCATGATCATGGTCTCCGACCGTCCGCTTGCCCCCGCACTGGCGGCCACCGTCGTCGCCTGCCTGCTGTGCCTGGTGGGCGCGGCACGGATCAAGACGCCCTTCGGCTACCTGGTGGGCTGGCTCGCCCAGCTGGCAGGCATCGCCCTGGGGCTGCTGACCCCGTGGATGTACGCGATGGGCCTGATCTTCTTCATGATCTGGGCCGTCAGCTTCGTCCTGGGACGTCGTATCGAGGCAACCCTCTGAGGCCTCGGCAGTTCCGGGGCCGTGGCGGGCGAGGCGATAGGGTCGCAGCCATGACGACCACCGAACGCACCCTGGTCCTGCTCAAGCCCGACGCCGTCGAGCGTCGCCTCGCCGGCGAGATCATCCGCCGCTACGAGGCCAAGGGCCTGACGATCGTCGCGATGCAGCTGCGCACCGCCGACTCCCAGACCGCCCAGAAGCACTACGCCGAGCACGTCGGCCGCGACTACTACGCCGGTCTGGAGGAGTTCATCACCTCCGGCCCGCTGGTGGCGCTGGTCCTCGAGGGCGAGCGCGCCATCGAGGCCGTGCGCAGCATCAACGGCACCACGGACTCCGCCGTCGCCGCCCCCGGCACCATCCGCGGCGACCTGTCGCTGTACAAGAACCGCAACCTCGTCCACGCCTCCGACGCACCCGACTCGGCCGCCCGCGAGATCGGCATCTGGTTCCCGGAGCTCTCCGCGTGAGCCAGCAGCCCCACGACGACGCGACGCCCGTCGCCTCGCAGCCGGTTGCCCTGGCGCCCGACCCGCACGGGCCGATGCCGTCGGTGTCGATGCCGCAGGTCGAGCTGCCCGTCGAGGCGCGGGAGTACCACCACTTCTGGCGAACCCCGCTGTGGAGCTGGTGGCGTCCTGTGGTGGCCGTGGTCGTGGGGCTGCTGGTCTTCCTCATCGTCTCCACCGTCGCCGGTGCCGTCGCGATCGGCATCGACGTGGCGACGGGACGCACCGGTCAGGCGGAGCTGGAGAAGATGGGCTCGGGCCAGGTGAATGCCACCCCGTCGCTCTTCCTGTCCAACAACCTGGCCCTGGCCCTGTTGATCCCGGTGTCCATGGTCATCTCCAAGGGCCCCTTCCGTCAGGGGCCGGGCTGGTTGGCGAGCGTCACCGGACGGATGCGCTGGGGCTGGATGGGCCGATGCTTCGCCGTCCTGCTGCCGCTCTGGCTGCTCTACACCGGCCTCGACCTCTGGACGCGTTCCCAGACCCCCGAGGGCCTGGGCCTGCACGTCAACGGCGACACCTGGCTGCTGCTGGCCGGCATCCTGCTCACCACGCCCTTCCAGGCCGCCGGTGAGGAGTACGGCTTCCGCGGGGTGCTCAACCGCAGCGCGGCCGGTTTTTTCCGGCACCGCGGCGTCGCCCTGGTGGTGGGTGCGCTGTTCAGCTCGGCCCTGTTCATGCTCGCGCATGGCGCCGGCGACCTGTGGCTCAACATCTTCTACTTCTGCTTCGGGCTGGTGGCCTGCGGCATGACCTGGCGCACCGGCGGCATCGAGGCGGCCATCGCCATGCACGTGGTCAACAACCTGCTCGGCGAGCTCCTGATGCCCTTCACCGACATCTCCGGCATCTTCGACCGCCAGGCTGGCACCGCCGACGCCTCGGTGCTGATCGGGGTGGCCGTCACCCTGGTCGGCTGGGCACTGGTGGAGTGGCAGGCCCGCCGTGCCCAGGTGGTGCGCTCCAGCGCCCCCGGCCGGGAGCGCCAGCGGGAGCTCGAGGCGAAGCTCGCCGCCTGGCAGCAGCAGGTGATTGCCTGGCAGCAGGCGCAGGCCCAGCCTCGGTCCTGAGCGTCGCTCTCGGAATTGAGCCAGGGTGCGAGGTGCCGACTACGCTGGGCGCATCATGACTTCTGTTTCCACCGGGGCGCCCGCTGCGCCCGAGAGCCTCTTCGGCCGCCTTGAGCCCCTCCTTGCCCAGGTGAGCAAGCCGATCCAGTACGTCGGCGGCGAGCACAACCAGGTGGTCAAGGCCTGGGACGACGTCGAGGTGCGCTGGGCCCTGATGTACCCCGACGCCTACGAGGTCGGCCAGCCCAACCAGGGCGTCGCCATCCTCTACGAGATCCTCAACGAGCGCGACTGGATCATGGCCGAGCGCAGTTACGCGATCTGGCCCGACCTGGAGAAGCTGATGCGCGAGCGCGGCATTCCCCAGTTCACCCTCGACCAGCACCTGCCCATGGCGCGCTTCGACGTGCTGGGGCTGAGCTTCTCCACCGAGCTCACCTACACCAACATGCTCAACTCGCTCGACCTGGCCGGCATCCCGGTCCACTCGACCGAGCGCACCGACGAGCACCCCGTCGTCCTGGCCGGCGGCCACGCCGCCTTCAACCCCGAGCCGATCGCCGATTTCATCGACGCCGCCATCCTGGGCGATGGCGAGGAGGCGGTGCTCCTGGTCAGCGAGATCATCCGCGACTGGAAGGCCGAGGGGCGCCCCGGTGGCCGCGACGGTCTGCTGCTGCGCCTGGCCACCACCGGTGAGGTCTACGTGCCGCGCTTCTACGACGTCAGCTACCTGCCCGACGGTCGCATCCAGCGCGTGGCGCCGAACCGCCCCGGGGTGCCCTTCCAGGTGCGCAAGCACACCCTGATGGACCTGGACCAGTGGCCCTACCCGGCCAAGCCCCTGGTGCCGCTGGCCGAGACCGTGCACGAGCGCTACTCGGTGGAGATCTTCCGCGGCTGCACCCGTGGTTGCCGCTTCTGCCAGGCGGGCATGATCACCCGCCCGGTGCGCGAACGCAACATCGAGACCATCGGCCAGATGGTCAACGGCGGGCTCAAGGCCACCGGCCTGGAGGAGGTGGGCCTGCTCTCGCTGAGCTCGGCCGACCACTCCGAGATCGCCGAGGTCACCAAGCAGCTCGCCGACCGCTACGAGGGCACGAATGTCTCGCTCTCCCTGCCGTCGACCCGCGTGGACGCCTTCAACATCGACCTGGCCAACGAGCTCTCCCGCAACGGACGCCGCTCGGGCCTCACCTTCGCCCCCGAGGGTGGCAGTGAGCGGATGCGTCGTGTCATCAACAAGCAGGTGAGCGAGGACGACCTGATCAACACCGTCGCCACCGCCTTCGGCAATGGCTGGCGCCAGGTGAAGCTGTACTTCATGTGCGGCCTGCCCACCGAGACCGACGAGGACGTGCTGGCCATCGCCGGCATGGCCCGTCGCGTGATCGAGACCGGACGCCAAGCGGCCGGCACCAAGGACATCCGCTGCACCATCTCCATCGGCGGCTTCGTCCCCAAGAGCCACACCCCCTTCCAGTGGGCCGGCCAGGCCTCGCCGGAGACGATCGACCACCGCCTGCAGCTGCTGCGCGAGACGGTGCGCGGGGACAAGCAGTTCGGCAAGTCCATCGGCATGCGCTACCACGACGGCAAGCCGGGCCAGATCGAGGGCCTGCTGAGCCGGGGGGACCGTCGCGTCGGCAAGATCATCGAGGCGGTCTGGCGCGATGGTGGCCACTTCGACGGCTGGAGCGAGCACTTCTCCTATGACCGCTGGGTGGCCTGCGCCGAGAGTGCCCTGGCCGACGACCCGGTGGACCTGGCCTGGTACACCACCCGCGAGCGCGACTACGACGAGGTGCTGCCCTGGGACCACCTGGACTCCGGCCTCGACCGTGACTGGTTGTGGGAGGACTTGCAGGACGCCCTCGACGGCGGCGACGTCGAGGACTGCCGCTGGACTCCCTGCTACGACTGTGGCGTCTGCCCGCAGATGGACACCGAGATCCAGATCGGCCCCACCGGCCGCAGCCTGATCCCGCTCAGCGTCGTCTGAGCAACCGTCCCTGACGCGACGGCGCGTGCCCCGGGTGACTGGGCACGCGCCGTCAGTGCGTTGAGGGGGCTCAGTTCATCGGGTCGACCAGCGCCCAGCTGCGCAGCGTCTCGCCCTTGTTGCGACCCTCTCCCACCAGCAGTGTCACCTTGCCGGTGGCCAGGTTGCGGTTGGCGATGGTGTTGGTGCCCGGGTCACACCCGTCGGCACGAGCCACAGTCACCACGCTGCCCTGCACCCGGATCGGGGCACCCGCATCGACCACCTTGGCGGTGCGGCCGCTGACCAGCCCGGTCTTGCGAGCCCCGCAGCCGACCATCAGCTCGACGACCTGGCCCCTCGGCGTGGTCCAGGAGTCGACGAAGCCCATCTTGGCCCCGTCGGTGCGGCGCAGGCCGGAGGTGAGTGGGGTGGGGCGCCCGCCCGACGTGCTCATGGAGAAGACCTGGGTCAGGTTGGGGCTGCCGGAGGTGGGGCTGCACACGGCGGTGAAGTTCGTGGCATCGCGGAAGTGCCTCGGGAAGCAGTTCTTGTATCCGCGGGGGTTGGGGACCACGCGCACCACCTTGCCGGTGGCATTGGAGTTGACGGTGACGCCGCGGGCCGTGTGCGCCACAAGGAGGGTGCCGGCCGGGTTCTGGGTGGCCACGTCTCCGATTCCCGGGAAGCTCACCTTGGCCCGTCCCGCGAGGTCGGCCCGCACCGTGGGGAAGGACGCTCCCGAGGTCTTGGGCAGGCCCTGCAGGATGAGCCCGGTGCCCGACGGCTTGGTGAAGCGGACGAAGTGCCAGTTCCCCTTGACTGGGGTGGTCTTGCGTGTCGCAGTGTCGTGGATGTTGATCTTCGTCACGCTGCCCGTCCGGTCCACCAGGAGGACGCGACGGCCGTCCTCACTGACGTCCTCGACGGACCAGTTGACCCCGACGCGCGCCAGGTGCTGCTGGCTGCCGTTGGCGCCGAAGCGCACCAGGCGGCCGACGGAGTCGCTCCCGCGGGCGACGACGGCGACGCCGCTGCCCTTGGTGGGGATGGTGGTGGCTGCCTGGCTGGTGCCGGCGGCCATCAGGCCGGTGCTGGCGACGGTGGCCAGGCCGGTGACGAGGGCTGCTGCGATGCGGGTCCTGCTCATGATGGGGTGCCTCTCGGTGACCGTGGGGCGGCCTGTCTGGCCGCTCTGCCCACACCACGGTGCGGGGCACCCGGATCGTCGCAGACGATGCCCAAGAGTTGCCGTAGGAGCTCCCTCAGCTTCTGATCAGCCCGGCGACGAACCACTGTGCACGTCCAGAAGCCACTGGGCACGCGATCCACGGAAGTTTTCAAGCTGCTTTGGACAGGTTGATGCCGGTGGGGCTTGGTAGTTCGGGGGCTCGGGGTGGTTGGTGGTAGCGCTCGGGGTGTTGGGCGTAATGAGCATCGAGTTGGGCTTGACGGCGGGCGTGGACGTGTTCGGCGGTGCCGGTGAAGACCTGTTCGGGGGTGTAGTAGCCGATCCCGGCGTGGTGGTGGGTGCGGGCGTAGCGGTCGAGATAGGTCGCCATCCAGGACCGGGCATGGTCCAGGTCGGTGAAGAACTCGGGCATGGTCAGGTCGTACTTGATCGTTTTGAACAGTGCCTCGCTGAATGGGTTGTCGTCACTGACGTGAGGACGGGAGAAGGACTGGGTCACGACCCCCTCGAGCAGCTTGGCCATGTCGTGGCTGCGCATCTGGCTGCCGTTGTCGGAGTGCAGCGTGACCGGTAGGCCGTGGGTGGCGAACGCCTCACGGAACATGGCCACGGCATGCCCCCGATCAGCGGTGGGCTCGACCCGCCAGGCCACCGGATAACGGGAGAACACGTCGAGCACGAGGAACAACTGGAACCGGGCCCGACCCCGGCCAGGCAGCTCGGAGATGTCCCACGACCACAACTGGTTCACCCCGCCGGCCTCGACGACTGGTTTGGCCCGCCCCGAACCCCGGACTTGTTGCTGGCCGTGGCGGCCCCGGCGACGATCCCCGACCATCGAGTGAGCTCGTGCGATGCGGTAGAAACTGGCCTGCGACATCACGACCTCGCCCCCATCGAGCGCCTCCCAGTAGACCTGCTGGACCGACAGACCCTCTCGTCCCTGTCGAGTGAGGGCCTCGATGACGGCCTCACGTTCAGCCGGTGTCAACGCCGCCGGTTGCAGGCTGTGTTTGCGACACCGACGTGACGGGTCGGCCGGGCCACGATGCTGACGGTCGTAGAACGTGGAACGCGGCAACCCGACGATCCGGCAGGCCGTGGCGATCGGCCAGCCGCCCGCATGGAGGGCCTCGACCGCGGCGATCAGGAAAGCTTGTACTGCTTCAGCCAGGCCTGGTACTCCTCCAGGCTCATCAAGGCGGTCGGGACGTCCTGCTGCGGGGCTGGGCTGTTCAGCGCGTCCTGCAACAGCTCGTGCTTATGTGGGTGATCGGTGTCAAGCGGTGGCGTGATCGAGGTCTTCGAGGAGGCTGGTGTAGATCTCGGCGCGGCGGGTTTGTCCTTTGGCGCAGGCGTCGTTTCGTTGGGCGATGAGGGTGGGCCGGTGGTGGTGGGTGGTGAAGAACATGGGGCAGGTTTCGCAGATCGTTTCGTAGCGGCAGTCGAGCTCGACGGGTCGGCGGCAGTAGCCGTTGCCCAGCAGGCGTTTGTCGACTTCGGCGTGCAGGGCGGTCATGGCTGGACCGGCGGCCTCGGCGGGCAGGACGGGGATGGCGGGCTCGGTGGCTTGGTAGAGGGCTTCGATCTTGTTGGTGACCTGGAAGTACTGGTCGGCGACGGTGCGGTCACCGATGCGGGCGTAGACCATCGTCATCGACAAGTCGGCGTGGCCGAGCAGCGCGGCGATCGCTTCGAGGCTCATGCCTCGGTTGATGGCTTGGGTGGCCAGGGTGTGTCGCAGCTGGTGGGGGTGGACGTGGCCGATACCGGCGGCGGTGGCAGCTTTCTGGACGGCCTTGTCGACGCGGGTCGGTGGAATGGGCCGTCCGCGTTCGAGCAGGAGCAGGTCGCTGGCCTGCCATGACGGGCGGTGGGCGATCCAGGCGTCGATGAGGGTCCTGAGGGCCGGGTCGAGGGGGATGTAGCGGTCGGTGTGGAGTTTCCCAACCGGGGTGCGCAGCCAGTAGCCGGTGCCGATCTGGACGACGGCGTTGATGCGTAGCCCGAGCAGTTCGCCGCGGCGCATGCCGGTGCGGGCCAGGATCTGGATCATCAACCGGTCGAGCTCGTCGGGTAGCTGGGCGGCGGCGGCCATGAACGCGGCAGCACGGGCATCGTCGAGGAACTTCGGCAGGGGCTTGTCCAAGCGTGGACGGTCTTCCCGGAAGACCAGGGCGCGGGTGGGGACATCGGGATAGTCCCATTCGGTGATGCGGGTGAAGAAGGTGTGCAGGTGACCCATCCGCATGCCCAGTGTGGTCTTCGACAACCCGGGCTGGCCGCGGTAGCCGGGTCGTTGTTCGAGCCAGTCGCGGTAGCCCTCGATGTGGCAGCGGTGCAGGTCGGCGATGCGAGCGGCATCGGGGTGGTGGGCGATGAGGTATCCGGCGAACTGCCGCAGTGTGGTCTCGAACAGCGTCACTGATGAGGGCCGCAGCGAGGCGTGGCATTGCTGCAGGTAGCGGCGCATCGTGGCCGCCATCACGGGAACATGGGTGGTGATCTGTTCCCAGTCGACCTCGGCGGCGCTGCGTGCCGCCCATGGCCGGCGGGTGGCTGGTTTGGGTGCTTGACCGCGGTGGAACATCACCGCGTCGAGGCCGAACAGTGGCGTCGACAACCATCGGGGCGGCGCGCTCGCTCGGGAGGCCATCACGGCTTCGACATAGCTGCTGCGCGCCTGCTGGTAGTCCTGCGAGGTCAGGGCATCAGGGCTGGTTCCGACGATCACGCAGATGCGCGCCAGGTGGGACCACATACGTCGGCTCTGTGCCGTGGTGAAGCCCAGCTCGAGCGCTTGGGTGGCGAATCTGTCGCGCTGCTCGGGGTAGGCGTCAGCGATGTAGATGCCCCAGTGACAGCATGACTGGGAGACGAACTCCGGGGTGACCGGCAGGCTGGTGGCGATGGCAGCGTGCGCTGCGAATGACATCACCTCGGTGCGGACCTGGCGGCGTTGCTCGACGTCGGCGTGGTTCCATCCGTCGAGATCACCGAACAGCCGTCCGAAGCGCTGTGCCGCCAAGCGCCGGCCCTTCGCCGATGCTGAACTGGAAGCAGCCGCAACATAGGAGGCCGTCACCTCATCGAGAGCCGCACTGGTGCTGACAGGGGCAACAGCAGTCATGGGCGTGGCCCTTCGATGATGGGTGGGTAGATGTCGGCCAGGACGTGCATGGCGTCGCGGTACTGGTCAGCGAGCCAGTCGTTGGACAAGTGCAGGTAGATGCGGGTGGTCTCCAGGTTGGCGTGGCCGGCCTGGGCCTGGATCGCCTCCAAGGCCATGCCCGCCTCCCGCAGCCGGGTGAAGCATGTGTGACGCAGCTCATGGCAGGTCGCGTGGCGCAACCCCGCCCGTTGACGGGCCCCAGCAAGGACTTCATCCAGCCCTGCCGCGCTCAGCGGCATGCCGCGGCGGGGCCCCTTCAACACCACGAACACCAGCCCGGTGTCACACCCCGGTGGCCGTTCGGTGGTCAAGTAGGCGGCCAGGTGCGTGAAGAACGCATCGACGACAGGGACGATGCGCTCGTGGCCGCCCTTGCCCTGGTGGACGAACACCCTGCCGTCGCCCAGCTGGATGTCTGTCAGACGCAGGCCCAGGACCTCACAGCGTCGCAGCCCGGCATGCAGCATCAGCGTGACCATCGCCCGGTCTCGCTCGGTGCGCAATGCGCCCATCAACGCGACCGCCTCCCCCGGGGACAGCACCTGCGGCAGCCGTTTCGGAGCCCGGACCAGAGGAGAGCCCCGCAACGACCGTGACCGGGGCGTCATCGACCGTGGAACCGGCTGACGTTCACAGACACCGCGGGTGACCAGATAGTCGAACAACGACGTGACCGTCGCCAGCCGGCGCTTGATGGTCGAAGCCGCCAGGCCTGGCTCGCCGTCGACCAGCCGGACCACGTTGCCGCCGTGGCGAGGTTCACGCTGCTGTTCGATGAAGGCCAACACATCCGCCGTGTCGACCTCGGCCGGGGGTTTGCCCACGATGGTGAAGAAGACCTTCAAGTCGAAGGCCTGCGCCAGCACTGAATTCGGTCGTAGGCGGGCCGCGGTGAACTTCAGGTACTCGTCGGTCCACTGCTCACCCAATCTGGGTGGCTGCCCCTCCACGAAGACCAGCTTCGGCACGAACCCAACCATGACCGGCCCCCAGCCGCTCGACGACACCACCATCGTCACCGCCGCGTCGCCGCGCTGTTCCACCGGGGTCAGGATCACCTACATATCAAGCCGCTTTTCCCATGATCGTCATCACCGCCTCGGCGGTCTCGACCCGCTTGCGCAGCTCTTGGTTCTCCTGCTCCAGGGCCATCAGCCTGGCCCGGTCCTTGTTGTCCATGCGCCACCTCGACAGTTCGGCCTGGGGCCCTAGCCTGCCCTCCCGCTCGGCCTGCAGCCAACGACGCACCGTTGCCTCAGCCAGATCCCAGCGCCGTAACAACGCTGCCCGCTCACCTCGAAGCCCTTCGCCCTGGTGGTACAACCGCAAGAACTCACGCTTCTCGTCATTGGTGAACTGACGTCGCCCCGTGGGCGTCACCACCGGCATCCCGCACCCTCCTCGCACTGAAACTGTCCAACACGAGCCTGACAAAATCCGTCCAGCACGTGCCCAGTGGAACTCCCGCGTGCACAGTGGAACTCCCGCGTGCACAGTGGGGCTGGCGCGGCCATGTCAGCAGTGGCCGATCACCTCGGGAATGAGGCCCAGGAGGCCGGGTTGGCTAGGATCACCGGGTGGCTCGACAGCAACCAGAACAGCAGGCACCTCCGGCACAGTGGCTCCGCGTCCAGTACGCCAAGCGCGGCCCGGCCCGGTTCACCTCCACCCGCGACTTCGGTCGCGCCTTCGAGCGTGCCCTGCGGCGTGCCGAGATCCCGATGGCCTACTCGTCGGGCTTCAACCCGCACCCACGGCTCTCCTATGCCAACGCTTCGCCCACCTCGGCGGCCACCTTCGCCGAGTACCTGGAGATCGGCCTGAAGGAGGAGCGCGATCCCGACCAGGTCTGCAAGGCCCTCGCCGAGGCCATGCCGCCCGGCCTCGAGATCGTCAAGGTCGTGCTCTCCGACCGGCGCGCGCTGGCCGACGTGCTCACCGCCTCGCGCTGGCAGGTGGAGCTCGACCCGGTGGGGGAGGGCGACATCGACGCCGAGGCCCTGCAGCGTGCCGTCGCCACCCTGCAGGAGCGCGACTCCTACGAGGTGAGCCGCATGACCAAGAGCGGTCTGCGCACCTTCGACGTGCGGGCACCGATCCTCGAGATGGCCATCACGGCGCCGCACACCCTGACGCTGCTCATGCGCCACACCATCCCGCTGGTGCGCCCCGACGACGTGGTGCGTGCGTTGCGTGAGCTGGAGCCCTCCCTGGAGGTGCCGCGCCCGGCCATGCTCACCCGGCTGGCCCAGGGCGAGCTGGTCGACGGCCAGCTCCGCGACGCCATGCAGCCCGCCCAGGACTGAACGCTCCCGCGCCACACGGCCCGGCACGGTCGCGATCCCGACCGTGCCGGGCCGTGGTGTGTCATACTGGCAGGCAGGTAAGCAGTCACGATGACTGCTCACTCGGACTGGTGAGCACTGCCAACCGCGACGATCATCTCGACCGCGGGGCTGGGCCGGCCGGTCCGACATCCGCCAGCTTTTCAGTCGCCGCCCTTGAGGTTCGCGACTGACCAACCGCACCCAAGTGGTGCCGAGGAGCGCACATGCTCGAAGATTCATCCCTTGTGCCAGAAGACTCCACGATGGGGCAGGACGCGGCGCAGGAGTCCCTGCCGCAGGAGCCCCAGGAGTCGGCCCCCGTCGAGGCAGTCGAGAAGCCGAAGCGTCGTCGCTCGGCGAGCCGGGCTGCCGGCGCCCCCAAGCAGGTCGAGGTCGTCGCGGAGGTGCCGCAGACCCGCGCTGCCGGCAATGCCTCGGTCGTCGTCCCCGACGAGAATGACCAGCCGGCCGAGAAGCCTAAGCGTCGCCGCGCGACCCGCCAGGCCGGTGCCGCCGCGCCCGTGCAGCCCGCCGCCGAGGTCCCCCAGACCCGACCCGCCTTCGAGGTGGCTCCCGAGGAGGCCACGACCGCGCCGGTCTTCGAGGAGCAGTCTTCGCCTCAGGCGTCCGCACTGGATGAGCCCGGATCGGACGAGTCCGTGCAGGACGAGGAAGCACCGGCCGAGGAGCCTCAGCCCGAGTCGGAGCCGGTCGAGGACGAGCCCGCCGAGGCCCCCGCCCCGACCGAGAAGCCCGCCCGCGCTCGCCGCAGCCGCAGCCGTCGGACCAAGGACGAGCCGAGCGAGGCCGTCGCCGAGGCTCCCGAGCTGCCCGCCGCACCTCAGGAGCCCGCCTCCCAGCAGGAACAGCAGGCGCAGGGCACCGACCAGCTCGATGCCGCCCTGGCCGCGGCCACCGAGGCCGCCGCGAAGCGTCCTCGTCGTGCCCGCAAGGTGGCCGGGACCCTGGCCAATCCCTTCATGACGCCCACCACTCCCGTCGGTGAGGACGGCGAGGTCGACGCCAAGGCGGTGCTGGACTCGCTCGCCGCCTCGATCGCTCGCGGGGATTCCCCCGAGTCCGAAGCCTTGGCTGCCGACCCCGAGGACCTCGACGAGGCCATCGAGGACGACGAGCAGGAGCAGGCTGTCGCTGACCAGGCCCACCATGGCCCGGAGCAGGACGAGCACGAGCAGGACGACCAGGACGAGGATTCCGACGAGAACGACTCCGACGACTCTGAGGGTTCTGACGAGTCCGACGACTCCGGGGAGGTGGGCTCGCGTCGTCGTCGCCGCCGCCGTGGGGGTCGTCGTCGTCGTCGCTCCAGCGACCAGGACAGCGAGACCAATGACCAGGCCGACGACGGCCAGGAGGATCGCGACGATTCGGAGGACGAGTCCTCCGATGACGAGGACGGCCAGGACGATTCCGGACAGTCCTCCTCCAGCGGCTCGCGTCGCCGTCGCCGTTCCCGTTCGGGCCGCCACCGCAGCTCCAGCGACGATGATGACCAGAACGGCTCCGACCAGGGCTCGGACGATTCCGATGACCACGATGACTCGGATGACTCCGACCAGTCGGGTGACGGCACGCGTCGTCGTCGCCGTCGCCGCCGTCGCCGTGGTGAGGACGCTGGTGGCACCGATGACGATCCCAGTGATGTCGTCGTGCGCGTCCGTGAGCCGCGTCGGATTCGCACTGCCGCCCAGGCCGCGGACGAGGTGACCGGCATCGACGGTTCCACCCGCATGGAGGCCAAGAAGCAGCGTCGTCGTGAGGGTCGCGCCGCTGGCCGTCGCCGCGTGCCGATCCTGTCCGAGGCCGAGTTCCTGGCACGCCGCGAGTCGGTGAACCGTCGCATGGTCATCCGCCAGGGCGAGGACTACACCCAGCTGGCCGTGCTCGAGGACGACATCCTGGTGGAGCACTACGTCGACCGTGCCTCGGCCACCAGCCTCATCGGCAATGTCTACCTGGGCCGCGTCCAGAACGTGCTGCCCAGCATGGAGGCCGCCTTCATCGACATCGGTCGCGGCCGCAATGCCGTGCTCTACGCCGGCGAGGTCGACTGGGCACAGTTCGGCGCCGCGGGTGAGCACAAGAAGGTCGAGCAGGTCCTCAAGAGCGGCCAGACGATCCTGGTGCAGGTCTCCAAGGACCCGGTCGGCGCCAAGGGTGCCCGACTCACCGGCCACATCTCGCTGCCGGGCCGCTATGTCGTCTACTCGCCCGGCGGTCACCTGTCGGGCATCAGCCGCAAGCTCGCAGACTCAGAGCGCCACCGCCTCAAGGAGATCCTCGGTGACGTCGTGGACGACAACTCCTCTGTCATCGTGCGCACGGCTGCGGAAGGTGCCAGCGAGGAGGAGCTCCTCCGTGATGTGAACCGCCTCAAGGCACAGTGGGAGATCATCGAGAAGAAGGCCAAGCAGGGAAGCGCCCCGCAGCAGCTCTACGCCGAGCCCGACCTGACGGTGCGCATCGTGCGTGACCTGTTCACCGAGGACTTCAGCGAGCTGGTCGTGGCCGGCAATGGCGGGCCCGAGGACGCCTACGAGACGATCAACGGCTACGTGACCCACGTCGCCCCGCACCTGGCCGGGCGCCTCACCAAGTGGGAGACCGAGGCCCAGGGCGATCCCTTCGCCAAGTACAAGATCGACGAGCAGATCGCCAAGGCCCTGGAGCGCAAGGTCTTCCTGCCCTCGGGCGGCTCGCTGGTGATCGACCGCACGGAGGCCATGACGGTCATCGACGTCAACACCGGCAAGTTCACCGGCAGCGGCGGCAACCTGGAGGCCACCGTCACCAGCAACAACCTGGAGGCGGCCGAGGAGGTCGTGCGCCAGCTGCGGCTGCGTGACATCGGGGGCATCATCGTGGTCGACTTCATCGACATGGTGCTGCCCAGCAACCGCGAGCTGTTGCTGCGTCGCCTGGTCGAGTGCCTGGGCCGTGACCGGACCCGCCACCAGGTGGCCGAGGTCACCAGCCTTGGCCTGGTGCAGATGACCCGCAAGAAGATCGGCACCGGATTGGCCGAGGCCTTCACCGAGGAGTGCGAGGGCTGCGGCGGCCGGGGCTATGTTCGCCACGACCATCCGGTCGAGAGCCAGTCGCCCGCCGACGGCGGGGAACGCAACCACGGTGGACGTCGCGGTCGTCGAGGCCACTGATCCACCTGGCCGGCCGCCAGTTTGACCCTGTGCCAGACGCACCGGTAGAGTTGGCGGTCGGTCCGGGTTGTCGGCGTGGTTCACCACAGCTGTTCGCGCCAGGCACCCACCGCAAGTCTTTCAGCCGATCCCAGGTTGGCTGGATTTTTTCTCCATGACATCGAAGAGAGTAGGTCAGGCGTGTACGCGATCGTGCGCAGTGGCGGCCGCCAGCACAAGGTTGCCGTTGGCGACATTGTCGAGATCGACAAGGGTTCGGCCAAGGTTGGCGACAGCGTTGAGCTGGCTCCGATCCTTCTGGTCGACGGCGAGTCCGTCACCTCTGACAAGGCCGCCCTCGACAAGGCTTCGGTCAAGGCCGAGGTGCTGGGCGAGACCAAGGGTCCCAAGATCCGCATCATGAAGTACAAGAACAAGACCGGTTACAAGAAGCGCCAGGGGCATCGTCAGCAGTACACCCAGGTCAAGATCACCGGTATCCAGGGCTGAGGAGGCTGACATGGCACACAAGAAGGGCGCATCGTCCTCGAAGAATGGTCGCGACTCGAACGCTCAGCGCCTCGGCGTGAAGCGCTTCGGTGGCGAGCTCGTCAACGCCGGCGAGATCATCGTCCGCCAGCGTGGCACCCACTTCCACCCGGGCAATGGTGTCGGTCGCGGTGGCGACGACACCCTGTTCGCCCTCGTCGGTGGCAACGTGGAGTTCGGCACCCGCCGCGGTCGCAAGGTCGTCAACATCCTGCCCTCCGAGGTTGCAGCGAGCTGACGCTCCCCGCGGAGCAATCCGCACTGATCCATCTGCCGAGGGGCGGTCCCACAGGGACCGTCCCTCGCAGCATGCCCGCACCCCCTGGCCCAGCACGTAGCCTTGGGGCGTCGAGGCCGTCGCCGGGAAGGAGCGCAGGGTGCGTCGCAGCAGGGCAGTGGCAGCAGCAACCGTCACCACCGTCGCGGTGGCAGGGGTTGGTCTGGCCGTCGCCGACCCCTTGGGCCTGCGTGATCGTCCCGCCCCGAGCGCGGCCGACGTGTTGCCCGAGGGCGTCGCCTCTTTTGTCGAGGTGGACCTTGAGCCCGAGTTGGCCCAGCAGATCCAGATGGCCGACTTCGCCCGTCACGTCCCCGGGCTCGCCTCGCGGCTGCCCGGGATGGCGGGTGGTGACGTGAAGCAGCACCTGGCGACAGCAATCGTCCGGCAGGCCGGCTGCCGCGACGTGGACTACGCACGCCAGCTGGAGCCGTGGCTGGGGGAGCGTGTGGCACTCGCCCAGCTGGACGACCAGACCCGGGTCCTTGCGGTCCAGGCGACGGACGAGCCCGCTGCCCGACGGGGGCTCCCTGCCCTGCTGTCCTGTGCCGGCTGGTCCAGCGGTCAGGTCCTCTACTCCGACGGCTACCTGGTGGCATCCAACACAGCCGGGGGAGCGGGCGAGGCGCTGTCCATGGCGACCCGCGGCGTCCTGTCGTCGAATGCCTCCTACGAGTCCGACACCAGACGGCTCGGCCCGCGTGGTGTGGTCACGGCCTGGGCCTGGGGTGGTTTGGCCGCTGAGGCGCTGCAGCGGACGGACGCGTCCAGCGGGGCAGCGACGCTGCGCTTCGCCGACGGTGCGCTCGAGGCCAAGGTGGTGGCGCGCTCGCGCCAGGACCTGCCCACCAGCACCTCGCACCCCAAGGTGGCCGACCTGCCCGCCGACACCAGCGTCGCGGTGGGAATCAGCGACGGCGCCAAGCGGGCGGACTGGCTCTGGGAGTCACTCGAGCGGCTGGGCGTGCGCGGGGACCTCCAGCGAGCAGCCACCGAGCGTGGCCTCGACCTGCCGCAGGACCTCGACCTGCTGCTGGGCAAGGACTCCCGCTACGCGCAAGCGCCTGGCGGGGCGGGGGAGTCACTGACCGTCACGGGAGACCGCGAGGGGCTGCAGCGGCTGGTCTCCGGTGGCCAGCTGGACAAGGACGGCATCGCGGTGCATGCCGACAAGGACGACACCATCCTCACCGCCGACACCGATCGAGCGCATGAGCTCTCCGATCCCGACGTGACGCTGGAGGAGTACGGGGACTTCCGTGCGGCCGTCGCCAGGCCAGACCATTCGCAGCTGACCTTCTTCGTCGACCGGGACGGGATCGAGCGGCTGCTCCTGCCGCGCCTGGGTGCACAACAGCGCGCGGAGTTCGTCGACGTGAAGGCCGTCGGGCTCAACACCCATGTGGAGGACGACGACTACCAGGTGGCCGTCGGACGGGTCGTCGTCGGCTGACCGCTGACCCACAGGCTCGACAGGTACACTTGGGTGGCTCATGCCCTGTCCATCGGGGCAAGAGCACTCCAACTCTGCAAGAAGGATCCACCATGGCCATTCCCTCCTTCGTCGACCGCGTGACGCTCACCGTCATTGCCGGAAAGGGCGGACACGGCTGCGCATCCGTCCATCGCGAGAAGTTCAAGCCGCTGGGCGGCCCCGACGGCGGCAACGGTGGTGACGGCGGCGGCGTCGTGCTGCGCGTCGACCCCCAGGTGACCACCCTGGTCGAGTACCATCGCCAGAGCGTGCGCAAGGCCAGCAATGGCCAGCCCGGCTCGGGTGACCACAAGAACGGTTCCTGCGGCGAGGACATCGTGCTCGGCGTGCCCGAGGGCACCATCGTCACCGATGCCGAGACCGGCGAGGTGCTCGCCGACCTCACTGGCGACAACATCGAGGCGACCGTCGCGGCCGGTGGCCGTGGCGGCCTGGGCAATGCAGCCCTGGCCAGTTCCTCGCGCAAGGCGCCCGGCTTCGCCCTGCTGGGCGAGGAGGGCGAGGAGCGCAAGATCATGCTCGAGCTCAAGGTGGTCGCCGACGTCGGCCTGGTGGGCTTCCCGAGCGCCGGCAAGAGCTCGCTGATTGCCGCGATCAGCCGCGCCCGGCCCAAGATCGCCGACTACCCCTTCACCACCCTCATCCCGAACCTGGGCGTGGTCGTCGCCGGCGACATCACCTACACCGTCGCCGACGTCCCCGGCCTGATCGAGGGCGCCAGCATGGGCAAGGGCCTGGGCTTCGACTTCCTGCGCCACATCGAGCGGTGCCAGGCAATCGTGCACGTCGTCGACTGTGCCACCTTCGAGCCGGGCCGTGACCCGCTGAGCGACCTCGACGTCATCGAGGGTGAGCTGGCCGCCCACGGCGGTCTCGAGGACCGTCCCCGTCTGGTGGCGCTCAACAAGGTGGACATCCCCGACGCCGCCGAGATCGCCGAGATGGTCAAGGCCGATGTCGAGGCGCGCGGGTGGAAGACCTTCGTCATCTCCACCAAATCGGGCGAGGGACTCAACGGCCTGGTCTTCGCGATGGCCCAGCTGGTGGCCGAGCGTCGCGCGACGCTGCCCGAGCCCGCCCCCCGCAAGATCGTGATCCGCCCCAAGGCCGTCGCCCAGGCCGAGCCCTTCACCATCAAGAAGATGGGCGACGGCATGGGCGGCTTCGTCTGGCGTGTGCGCGGCGAGAAGCCGGAGCGCTGGGTCAAGCAGACCGACTTCAACAATGGAGAGGCCGTCGGCTACCTGGCCGACCGTCTGAACCGTCTGGGGATCGAGGACAAGCTGCTGGAGATCGGTGCGCGTCCCGGCGACGGCGTCGCCATTGGTGCCGGCGACGACCCGGTGGTCTTCGACTTCGCGCCGCAGGTGGAGACGGGCGCGGAACTGCTCAGCCGTCGTGGGGAGGACCAGCGCCTCGAGAACGAGCGTCCGGCCGCGGCCAGGCGGCGTGAGCGGGATGCCGAGTACCAGGAGCGTCGTGGCGGCCTGCACCGTGATGCCTGGCGCAGCGTCAACGCCGCCACTGACGGCTTCTACGACGGCAGCGACTTCGACTCCGACGACAACGGGTTCGAGACCGACTATGCAGCCACGGGGGAGTCGACGGCCGACGACGCGGACCAGCAGGAGGACTGATGCGCGAGGCCATGCGAGGGGCCCAGCGCGTGGTGGTGAAGGTGGGCTCGTCCTCCCTGACCACCGCCGAGGGTGGCATCGACCCCGACCGAATCCAGCGACTGGTCGATGCCCTGGTGGACGTGCGGGCGCGTGGCACGCAGGTCGTCCTGATCAGCTCGGGCGCCATCGCCGCCGGCCTGGCCCCGCTCGGTCTCACGCACCGCCCCCGTGACCTGGCCACCCAACAGGCCGCCGCCTCGGTGGGCCAAGGGCTGTTGATGCACGAGTACACCCAGCGCTTCGGCCAGCACGGCCTGCGGGTCGGGCAGGTGCTGCTCACCGTCGACGACCTGACCCGCATGAACACCTACCGCAATGCCCGCCGCACGCTGGAGACCCTGCTGCGCCACCAGGCGGTGCCGATCGTCAACGAGAACGACACCGTGGCCACCCACGAGATCACCTTCGGTGACAATGACCGTCTGGCTGCCCTGGTGGCCCAGCAGGTGCGCGCCGACGCCCTGGTGCTGCTCAGCGATGTCGACGGCCTCTACACCGCGCACCCCGACGATCCGGGATCGCAGCGCATCGTCGAGGTCAGCGACGTTGACCTGCTGGAGGTGGACACCCACAAGTCCGGCACGTCGATCGGCAGTGGTGGGATGACCACCAAACTGCAGGCGGCCCGGATCGCCTCTGGTGCGGGGATTCCCGTTGTGCTGGCGCGCGCCGACCAGGCCAGGCCCGCATTGGCTGGGGAGGATGTCGGAACGGTTTTCGCAGCCGTCGGCCGGCCTCGGCCGCGCCGCCTGCTGTGGCTGGCCCATGCCACCAGTGCCAGGGGCCGGCTGCTGCTCGACGAGGGCGCGGTGGCGGCCGTCACCCAGCGCAAGGCCTCCCTGCTCGCGGCAGGGGTCACGGCCGTCGAAGGGGATTTCGTGGCCGGCGACCCGGTCGACCTGGTTTCACCGGTGGGCAAGGTGGTGGCCCGTGGCCTGGTCGGTTTCAGCAGCCACGAGCTGCCTGAGATGCTCGGACGCCACAGCCAGGAGCTCGCCGAGCACCTGGGAGCCCAGTTCGAGCGGGAGGTGGTGCACCGCGACGTGCTCGCGGTGCTGCGCCGTCCTCGCTGACCGTTGCACTGCGACCCGTCCTGCGCGACTCAGGAGGGCAGTAGTGTGCCGACACCAGCGGCTTCGGCAGCTGATGCCACGTGGCCGGCGATCACCAGGTCGCTGCTGCCATTGCCCAGGTTCTGGCCCAGCAACCTGCCGGTGCCGCGGGGCTGGCTCAGGGCCGTGCCGGTGAAGTCCGAGGGCAGTGGGTAGTCCGGCGAGAGTTTCGTGGGGGCGAGTGCACGGAACTGTTCCACGTCGTCACTGACGAGCCGGGCCGTGCGGGCCAGGTCCGGCCCGATGCAGCTGGCGTAGTCCAGCGGCAGGAGGAGTGCTTCCGGTCTCACCAGGTCGGGGTCGAGGCGGGTCCCCTCCAGTCCGATGGACAGTCCTGTGACCAGCACCGACGAGGCGGCCACGGCATCTTCGCGGTCCGTGGCCATGCGGGGGCGCAGCGTGGACAAGGTCTTGGCGGCCCAGTCGGAGAGTTCGTCGAGTGCCTCGGGGCGACGCCCCCAGACCAGCACGTCGGTGAACCCCAGCGCGTCCAGGACCGCCAGGTGTGAGCGTGCCTGCTCGCCGGTGCCGAGGAAGCAGACGGTCTCGTCACGACGCGCGAGGGCGTCCAGACAGGCACCGGTGACGGCAGCGGTGCGCAGCGCGGTCAGGGCACCGGCCTGCATGATGCAGCGCAGCGCACCGGTCCCGGCGTCGACGAGGAAGAGCAGGCCCTGGGCGGTGGCGAGGCCACGGCCCGGGTTGTCGGGGACGATGGAGACCCACTTGGCCCCCACGAGTCCCTCCTCGAGGATCGCGGCGGGCATGGCATTGGCGAAGCCGGCGCCGGCCAGCTGGATGGTCGGCTTGGGTGGCACCTGGGCCGTACCATCGGCGCGCGCGAGCAGTGCCCGGCGGGCCAGCGCCACTGCGATGAGCGGATCGGGCAGCAGGTGCTCCACCTGGGCTTCGCTGAGGAAGCGTGCGGGGACAGTGTCGTGGCGCATGTCCACCACACTGTCCAAGCCCAGAGGTGCCTGTCCAGCCCGACTAGGATCCCCGCATGAGCCACAGCGACTTCCACGACCAGGCCCGCGCGGCACGCGAGGCCGCGCACGTCCTGGCCGGCCTCACCCGATCCCGCAAGGACCAGGCGCTGCATGCGATGGCCGCGGCCCTGCTGGCCGCCCAGGACGAGGTGCTCGACGCCAATGCCGCCGACCTCGAACGTGCCAAGGCTGCTGGCACGGCGCAGTCGATGCTCGACCGGCTGGCACTGGACCCTGCCCGACTCGAGGCGATGGCGCGTGGGCTGCAGGACCTGGCGGCGCTGGCCGACCCGATCGGTGAGACGCTGCGCGGTTTCTCCACCCCGGACGGGCTGCAGATCAGCCAGGTGCGGGTGCCGCTCGGAGTGGTGGGCATCATCTATGAGGCGCGCCCCAATGTCACCGCGGATGCTGCCGGCATCTGCCTCAAGAGCGGCAATGCGGCCCTGCTGCGGGGCTCATCCTCGGCGCTGGAGTCCAACCGGGCGGTCGTGGCGGCCCTGCGCAACGGGCTGGAGCAGGTTGGCCTGGACCCGAACACCGTCAACCTGGTGGAGGGGGGCCGTGAGGTGACCGGTGAGATGATGACCGCCCGCGGGCTGGTCGACGTCCTCATCCCCCGCGGCGGGGCCGGCCTGATCGAGGCGGTCGTCACCGGTTCGACGGTGCCCGTGATCGAGACCGGCACCGGCAACTGCCACCTGTTCGTCGACGTGGATGCCGACCAGGACATGGCCCTGCGGATCATGCTCAATGCCAAGACCCAGCGCCCCAGCGTGTGCAATGCGCTCGAGACGGTGCTGGTGCACCGCGAGGTGGCCGAGACCTTCGTCCCGCGCATGGTCCAAGCCCTCAACGCTGCCGGGGTCACCGTGCACGGCGACGAGTCCGTCACCTGTCTGGAGCCGGCCGTGGTGCCCGCCGAGCCGGGGGAGTACGACGCCGAATACCTCTCGCTCGACCTCGCGGCCCGCGCCGTTGCCGACGTGGACGAGGCCGTCGACCACATCCGGACGCACAGCTCCGGGCACTCCGAGACGATCATCACGGGCAACCTTGTCACCGCAGACCGGTTCGTCTCCACGGTCGACGCGGCTGCCGTCCTGGTCAATGCCTCC
The DNA here is from genome assembly GCF_054783495.1 of Luteococcus sediminum. Lineage (NCBI taxonomy): Bacteria > Bacillati > Actinomycetota > Actinomycetes > Propionibacteriales > Propionibacteriaceae > Luteococcus > Luteococcus sediminum. The sequence continues at coordinate 138,663 of NZ_BAAGQL010000001.1, forward strand.
AGCCGCTTCGTCGACGGTGGCGAGTTCGGATTCGGGGCCGAGATCGGCATCTCCACCCAGAAGCTGCACGCCCGCGGGCCGATGGCGCTGGCAGAGATGACCTCCACCAAGTACGTCGTGCGAGGACAGGGGCATGTGAGGGCCTGAGTCCGCTAGGCTTCTGCCCATGTCCATGGTTCTGCTTGAAAGCTCCCTGCCCACGTGGATCGCTGGCGCGGTCGCGATGGTGATGTTCCTGGTGGCCCTCGCCTTCCTGTTGAATGTGGGCGGCAATCGCCCCCACTGCTGATCAGCCGCGTGGCTGACGAGACCTTCGGCATCGCCCATGCGCCCACCGGTCGACGGTGGCGGCTGGGGGTGATGGGCGGCACCTTCGACCCGATCCATCACGGTCACCTGGTGGCCGCCAGCGAGGTCGCTGCTCGTTTCGGGCTCGACGAGGTGGTCTTCGTGCCCACGGGCGTGCCGTGGCAGAAGAAGGGCCGGGAGGTCTCCATGGCGGAGGACCGGTACCTGATGACGGTGATCGCCACCGCCTCCAATCCACAGTTCAGCGTGTCCCGGGTGGACATCGACCGCCCTGGCGACACCGTGACGGTTGACACCTTGCGCGACCTTCGCCGGCTGCGCGGCGACCAGGTGGACCTGTTCTTCATCACCGGCGCTGATGCCCTGGCCAAGATCCTCACCTGGCGTGGTGTCGACGAGCTGTTCACGCTGGCGCACTTCATCGGCGTGAGCCGTCCAGGCGTGGCCCTGGGCGAGGAAGACATCTCCCACCTGCCCGATGACAAGGTCACCCTGCTGGAGGTCCCCGCGATGGCGATCAGCTCCACCGACTGCCGCAAGCGTATCGGCGAGGGGCTTCCCATCTGGTACCTGGTGCCCGACGGCATCGTGCAGTACATCGTCAAGCGTGGTCTCTACGCAGCGGCGCAGGCCCGGCCCGAGCCCATCGACACCGGTGCCACCCCCGACGAGCTCGGCGAGCGCGCCGCTCGTGAGATCGAACGACTGAAGAAGGACGAGGAGCCCGCGTGAGCGCAACCGACCAGGCCATCAGCACCGCAAGGATCGCCGCCCAGGCGGCGGCGGACAAGCTCGGCAGTGACATCGTCGCCTTCGACGTGAGCGAGCAGCTGGCCATCACCGACATCTTCCTGGTGGCCAGTGCCCCCAATGAGCGCCAGGTGGGCGCCATCGTCGACGGTGTCGAGGAGAAGTTGCTGGAGCAGCAGGTGAGGCCGACCCGCCGCGAGGGCGACCGGGAGAACCGGTGGGTGCTCCTGGACTACCTCGACGTGGTGGTGCACGTGCAGCACACCGAGGAGCGTGAGCTCTACTCACTGGAACGGTTGTGGAAGGACTGCCCCCGGATTGACCTCGACCTCGACCAGCCCGAGCAGGACTGAGCAGGACTGAGCAGGGTGACCTCGAGCATCGTGCACGACACCGGGCCGGTCACCCGGCTCGTGCTGCTGCGCCACGGACAGACCGACTGGAATGTCGAGGGTCGCTTCCAGGGCCAGCTCGACGTGGGCATGAACCAGACGGGCCGGGAGCAGGCTGCCCTCGCCGCGCCGCAGGTGGCGCAGCTGGCGCCCGGGGTGATCTACTCCTCTGACCTTCAGCGGGCACGTGAGACCGCCGAGACGGTGGGGCAGTTGTTCGCGCTCCCGGTGGGGCTGGACGAGCGGCTGCGCGAGATCAACGTGGGCAGCTGGGGTGGCCTGACCGGCGCCGAGATGGCCGAGCGCGACCCGTCCTTCGCCGAGGCCCTGCGGGAGGGGCGCGACTTTCGCCGTTCGAGCGAAGGGGAGACCTCGCACGAGGTCGGCCTGCGGATGCGCGCTGCCCTTGAGGAACTTGCCGGTCGCCATGAGGGCAGCACCGTGCTGGTGGCCTCCCACGGCCTGGCCATCCGGATGGCCACGGGCTACCTGTTGGGATGGGACTTCGCGCACAGCTGGCAGCTCGGGCCGGTCTCCAATTGTGGCTGGTCGGTGCTGGTGCGGGGCGCTGGTCGCCCGTGGCGGCTGGAGGCCTACAACCGGGTGGCCCAAGTTGCGCCACCCGTTGTGGGAGTGTAAAGTTTCACCAGTCGTCAGGCACCGGAAGGTGCCAAATCGACTCCCATCTGGGGCTATGGCGCAGTTGGTAGCGCGCTTCCATGGCATGGAAGAGGCCAGGGGTTCGAATCCCCTTAGCTCCACTGAGTACCTCGGTACTCGAAGCACGACCGGCAGCACCCAAGAGCAAGACCTTTGGGGCTATGGCGCAGTTGGTAGCGCGCTTCCATGGCATGGAAGAGGCCAGGGGTTCGAATCCCCTTAGCTCCACGTAAGATGAGAAAATCGAAACTTGCCCCGCCTGATGGCGGGGCAGTTTTGTTTCTGCGGTGACGTGCGCCGGGGCGTCGATGCTGGTGTGGGCGAGGACGCTGGCGGTGGTCTGGTCCCGCGTCAAGCTTTCTGGCAGGCCGGTTATGAGGGCATGATCGGCGTCTAGAGACCAGGAGGACCCGATCATGGGACGACCACCGGTGTTCAGCCCGGAGACCAAGACCCGGATCGTGTTGAGCGTGCTGTCCGGCGAGGTGTCGGTGGCCGAAGCAGCGCGCAAGGAGAAGGTCTCCGAGCAGTCGATCGGTCGATGGAAGGCCGAGTTCCTCGAAGCAGGCAAGACCGCACTGGCGGCCGGAAAGTCCGGCCCGTCAACCCGCGAAGCCCAACTCGAGGCCCAGGTCGAAGACCTCACCCTCGCGCTCGGCGAAGCAGCAGTCGAACTGCGTGTCTGGAAGAAGAGCGCGGAGGGCCGCCTGGGCCCTTCGAAGACCTCGAAGTAATCCAAATCGACGAGGGAATGTCGACCGCGAGGTTCTGCGAACTGCTCGACATTCCCGAACGAACGTGGCGACGCTGGCAAGCCAGGGCCCGCGCCGGACAACCGGTCAAAGGTCCCTGGCCGGCCCCATCACGTGACCAGCACCGGGAAGCTGTGGTCGCGATGGCCAGCAAGCATTCCGCCTGGGGACACCGCAAGATCTGGGCCATGGTCCGTCACGACGGCCACCTCGTCTCGCCGTCGACGGTGTTGCGGATCATGGCCGACGAAGACCTCCTGCTCCGTTCTGACTACCAGAAACAGCGCCGCGAACTCGCCAAGCAACGCAAGGCCGCCTTCGCCGCGCCACCCACGAGGCCGAACCAGGTCTGGCAGTTCGACTTCAGTGAGTACGAGACCACCGGCGGCGGGACCTGGCGAGTCGCCGGTGTTGCGGACTACTACTCGAAGTACGAGTTCGGCTGGCACTGGTCACCCACCGCGAACCAGCACGACGCCATCGCCGGGGTCCAACTCGCCCTAGCGGAGGCAGAAGCCATGCTCGACGGCATCACGCTCATCGACCACCTGACCGACCCCGACACAGGTGAGATCGTCCCGATCACGCTGGTCACCGACAACGGCGGCCCATTCCGGTCGTTCCGCTTCGAGCACTTCATCACCGCGCACCCGGAGCTGCGTCATGTCCGGACCCGTGTCCGCACACCCGGCCAGAACGGCGTCCGCGAACGCGCCTTCCAGAGCCTGAAGTACGAGCGGCTCTACCGCGAGCAGATCGACGATGCGCTCGACCTGGTCCGTGAGGCCGATGCCTACCGGGCCGAGTTCAACACCGTCCGACCCCACGAGGCCCTGGCCTGGAACCGACCGTCAGAGGTCCACCGCGGTCTGGCCGACCCGACCATCCCCAACTTTCCCGAGCCCGAAATCCTGCCAACTACTTGACGCGGGACGAGTGGTCATGGTGGGCCTCCTTGCCGAGCTTCTATGTCGTAGACGACGGTCCGTGAGATTCCCCGCCAGCACTTTCGCTGCGGGTGCGGGGATCAAGCTCAGTCGGCAGCGGGCATCCGAACGGGTCAGGTTCGCCATTGAGATAGGCACGATGTCGGGCCTCAGCGATCCCCAACACTCAGTCAACCAGCTTGCTCACATCAGGCGCATCTCGCCTCATCACCTGAAGCCGTAAACACTGATCTCTCGTCCCCATGCCAAGTAGGTGCGCAGCACCTCCCAGAACGCAGGCGACGTGTCGAATTACTGCCCTCCACGGGACCTCTGCTTCAGCTGCCACGCGTCTTGCACATCGAGGACCGTGCTAGTACGTATGGAATTGTGGTGACGCCAGCCTACCTGCCTCTGGGTCGCTACGGCAGGGCGGGCTTCGGCAGCTGCAGTAAGCCCCGCCCCACCGCTGCCGTGAACAACCCCTCGGCCAGAGCATCGAACTCTGGCGCGAGCAGCTGCGCAGCTGCGTCAGCAGCCTCTGGATCGTCGCCGGGCTGATCGGCGCGGAGCTTGGTGATATCGCGGTACGGATGTCGTCGCACCAGCCTTATGTGGCGGTTGCGAGCGACTCGGTCGCTCCGGCGACGGGGTCGGCCAGCAGTCTGACCAACGCCTGTCCTTCCTTACGAGCGAACAGCCGATCCAGCGCGGCCACAATGCACGCCCGAACCTGCTCCGGCTCAGCGCTCACAGGCGTGATGTTGCCGTCGAGGAACGCGACCGCGTGGCCGCGCATGTGACTGATCGCATCCAGCGCCAGGTCTTCCTTGCCCCGGTAGTGGTGGTACATGCTCCCGTGTCCGACCCCGGAGCGCTGCTGGATCATCTGCGGACTCGTCGCCTCGAACCCGCGCTCAGCCAGCAGCGACGAGCTTCTGCTTCGAGTCATACGCCGGACGCCGTGGACCCCGCCCCTTCTCCATCGCAGACCTCCTTGGGATGCACATCCGCTATCCCATACAAAGTAGTACGGCGGGCTGCGGGTGGCGCAGTCCTGGACTTCTGCCAGCCACGGGCATGTCCACGCCACACTGTGTCGGGTCTTTCCGTGTAGACCGGAGCTACCCCGAGTAGGATCGGATCAACCCGTTCATACCCGGTCGATCCCACCCTGGAGGACTTGAGTGCCTGAGCCTTGGCTGTCTGCGGACGACATCGCCGCTCACCTCGGGGTCACCAAAGACACCGTCTACACCTGGATCGCCGAGAAGGACATGCCAGCTCACAAGGTCGGACGCCTCTGGAAGTTCCAAGCCAGCGAGATCGACGAGTGGGTGCGCCGAGGCGGTGCTGCTGCACGCGACGACACGGAACCCGACTGAGTAGAACGACTCTGGCCCGGCAGGAATGTCGGAACCCGAACGTATCCTGGTCGACTGCCCTGAAACTGGAAGGAGGTGCCCGTGAGTGAGACGACCGAGACACCCGTGAGTCTCGCGACGCTGCGCGCTGGGCAGCGCCTCCGCGGCCTGGTGCCGGGGCAGACGGTCACCCTAATCGCCATCGACCCTATCGACGCCGAGCTGTTCGAGGTCTTCTACCGTGACGATTCCGGTCGCAGTGGTGCCCGCGCGATCACTGACGCCGATGCGGCGCGCTTCGAGATCGCGGGCGACTTCGACTCTGCTCCGGCCTACGATGCAGACCCGGATGAGTTCCGGCTCGCGGCCGAGGCGCTGCGGATCAAGTATGCGGCGCTGTACGACCCGATGGCCGCGGTCAACAGCTCGGACGTCGACCCGTTGCCGCACCAGATTCGCGCGGTCTATGAGGAGCTCCTGCCACGCATCCCGTTGCGGTTCCTGCTCGCTGACGATCCTGGCGCAGGCAAGACGATCATGGCCGGGCTGTACCTCAAGGAGTTGATCCTGCGTTCGGACTGCGAGCGCGCGATCATCGTCGCTCCCGGCGGGCTGGTCGAGCAGTGGCGCGAGGAACTCAGCCAAAAGTTCGACCTGCGTTTCGAGGTCTTCAGCCGCCAGATGGTCGATGACGCGCAGGGTCGCAACGTCTTCGCCGAGCACCCGTTCCTGATCGCTCGCATGGACCAGCTCTCCCGCAGCGAGGACCTGACCGAGCAGCTCGCCGAGGTCACCTGGGATGTCGCCGTCGTTGACGAGGCCCATCGCATGTCGGCCCACTACTCCTCGTGGGCGGGCGAGGTCGATGAGACCAAGCGATTCAAGCTCGGCCGCCTGCTGTCAGAGACCGCGCACAACTTCCTGCTGATGACCGCGACCCCGCACGCAGGTAAGGAAGAGGACTTCCAGCTGTTCATGTCGTTGCTGGATCGCGACCGCTTTGAAGGCCAGTACCGGCAAGGCGTCCACCGCACCGACACCCACGGTCTGATGCGCCGCATGGTGAAGGAAGACCTGCTCACTTTCGAGGGCAAGCCGCTGTTCCCCGAACGCAAGGCCTATACCGTCGAGTACGAGCTGAGTCCCGCCGAGCGAGACCTCTACGAACAGGTCACCGACTACGTCCGCACCGAGATGGGACGGGCCGAGCGGATCGCCCAGGCCGGTGACAAGAAGCGCGGCAACAACGTCGGATTCGCCCTCACTGTGCTGCAACGCCGTCTGGCATCCAGCCCCGAGGCGATCCTGCGATCCCTGGAACGACGCCAGCAGCGGCTCGACACGAAGCTGCGCGACATGCAGCGCATCACCGACGACGCCCGATTCAGCACGTCGATCTCCTCGCACATCGACGAATGGACCACCAGCAAGACCACGCTCAACTTCGGAAGCGACGCACTGCCCGCGTTCTCGGTCGATGACTTCGAGGAGTTCGACGAGGAGACCACCGACGACGAACGCGCCCAGTTCGAGGAACAGGCCGACCAAGTGGTGGACCTGGCGACCGCAGCCCAGACCATCCCCGAGCTGCGTGCCGAGATCGCAATCCTCGAAGAACTCATCAGAGTCGCGAGGCGAGTCCAGCTTCAGGATGACGACAAGAAGTGGGTGCAGCTGCGCACCATCCTCGACGAGCAGCTCCTGACCCACGACGGCTCCGGCGACACCCGAAAGATCATCATCTTCACCGAGCACCGCGACACGCTCGACTACCTGCAAGCCAAGATCACCGCCCAGTTCGGGCGCGCGGATTCGGTCATCACAATCCATGGCGGCACCCGCCGCGAGGACCGCAAACTCGCCCGCGAACGCTTCACCCACAACCCCGACACCGTGGTCCTGCTCGCCACGGACGCAGCCGGTGAGGGGCTGAACCTTCAGCGCGCGCACCTGATGGTGAACTACGACCTGCCGTGGAACCCGAACCGTATCGAGCAGCGCTTCGGCCGCATCCACCGCATCGGCCAGCGCGAGGTCTGCCACCTGTGGAACATGGTCGCCAAAGACACCCGCGAGGGCGACGTGTTCACACGGCTGCTGGCGAAGATCGACCAGATGTCGATCGCCTACAACGGCAACCTGTTCAACGTGCTCGGCGACGCTGACGCCTTCCAAGAGCGCTCGCTGCGCGACCTGTTGATCGAGGCGATCCGCTACGGTGACCAGCCCCAGACCAAGGCCAAGCTCGACCGCATCATCGACGCCGGCGTCTCCCACGGCCTGGACGAGATGCTGGCCGAGCGTGCGCTCCACCCCGAGATGTTCTCCGCGCTCAACCTCGACGAGGTCCGAGCACGGATGGAGAAGGCGCGCGAACGGCGCCTCCAGCCCGGCTACACCGCCGCATTCTTCATCCCCGCGTTCGAGCGACTCGGCGGGCGCATCCGCAAGCGCGAGAAGGGCCGCTACGAGATCACCCGCGTCCCGGCCCGCTTGATCGACACCGCGCGCCGACTCAACAGGTGGGCACCCGTCGCTGAACAGTACGAGCGCATCACCTTCGAACTCGCACGCATGCACCCCGACGGACTCGCCGACGCCTCCCTCATCGCGCCCGGCCACCCGCTGCTCCACGCCGTGATCGAAGCCACCATCGACGACCTCGGCCCCACCCTCAAGCAAGGCACAGTGCTGGTCGACCGCCGTACCAAGCAGACAGAAGCGCCGATGCTGATGTTCAGTGTCGAGCAGCGTATCGAGAACACCGCAACAGACGCAGACACCGTCTCTCACCACTTCGACTACCCGCTCCTCGAACAAGACGGCACCGTCACCGTCTCCGCAGCACCGCCCTACCTCGACTACGACCGACCCGAACCCGGCGAGACTGATGCGATCACCGAGATCGTCAGCGGCGACTGGGCACGGCAGAACCACGAGAAGATCGTGCGAGCCTGGGCCTACCGCGAAGGGCTCCAGCCCCGCATGGACGAGATCAAGACCCGCCTCGATATCGAGACCGCGCGCACCCGGGCACAGGTCAAGGATCGACTGCTCGCCGAGATCAACCACTGGGACCGCGAACACAACCGACTCGAAGCACTCGAACGCGCAGGTACCGTCGGCAGACTCCGCGCCGAGACCGCGCTCATCCGCGCACGGCAACTCGATGACCGCTTGAACCACCGACTCGAACAACTCAACGAGGCAACCAACCTTGTCGCTGTACCCGCAGTGATCCGGGGTGCAGCACTCGTCATCCCGAGCAACATCCTCACCGCCGCCGAGGCCGAGCCTGAAGCTCAGACTTTCGCGCGGCAGACCGAGGAGGTTGAGCGTCGCGCTGTTGAATCCGTGCTGGCCGCCGAGCGTGCGCTCGGACGCGAACCGGTCGAGATGCCGCGCAACAACCCTGGCTACGACATTCGGTCCACCGATCAGAGTGGTTTCGTCCACTACATCGAGGTCAAGGGCCGAATCGAAGGCTCAGACACCTTCACGATCACCACGAACGAGATCACCTTCGCCCAGACACAGGGAGATCGCCACCGGCTCGCCCTGGTCGAGGTATCGACCAGTGGCGCCGTGCACGATCAACTGCGCTACGTGGGCGACGCTTTCACCCACCTCAAACCCTCCGCCACCACCCGTTCCTACAACGAGGTCTGGCGCGACTACTGGGAACGCGGAGGACCACCGCGATGACCCACGCCATCGACAACCAGACCAACGCCAGCGAGAGAAGCATAGTGACAGACGCACCCAAGAAGAAGCTCATCGAGGTCTCGCTACCGCTGAACGCCATCAACGAGGCCGCGCAGCACGAGAAGTCCGTGCCTCGTAAAGGACACCCCGCGACGATGCATCTGTACTGGGCACCGAGACCGCTTGCGGCGGCCAGGGCAGTGCTGTTTGCGCAGTTGGTTGATGATCCTTCTTCTCGCCCCGAGGAGTTTCCAACGTCCGAGGAGCAGGATGCTGAAAGAGCGCGCCTGCATGCTCTCCTCGCTGAGCTGGCGAAGTGGGAGAACTCGAACAACGAGCCGTTACTGGAACAAGCACGACACGAGATTCAACGATCCACGCCAGACCGTGAGCTTCGGTTTCTCGACCCTTTTGCAGGCGGAGGCGCGATACCTCTAGAAGCCCAACGACTCGGCCTGGAAACCTTCGCATCCGACTTGAACCCCGTAGCGGTCCTCAAGACCCGCGGGCTGCTGGAGATTCCAACACGGTTCGCAGATCAACCACCTGTCCATCCAGACGCCGAGGCACTCTCCGTTGCCTGGGCTGATGCATCGGGTCTCGCGGAAGATGTCCGAAAGTATGGCGCCTGGCTCAGGGACGAGGCCTTCGCTCAGGTCGGAGACAGATACCCGAAGGTTGTAGCTCCAGGTGGAACGGAGCATACGGTCATTGCGTGGCTTTGGGCCCGCACCGTACGGAGCCCGAACCCATTCAATCCGATCGAGACGCCGTTGGTGCGTTCGTGGTGGCTGAGCAAGAAGAAGGGCAAGGAAGCCTGGATCGAAGCAAAAGTCGTGAATGGAGTCGTCAAGTACACGATTCGCCACGACAAGTACGGACCGAGCAAAGATGACGACGGCACGATGCGGCGCGGCAATGCCATTGCCCTGGGCGACGGCACCGTGATCGACAATGACTACATTCGCGCAGAGGCAAAGGCCGGTCGTCTAGGTGTGCACCTGATCGCGATCGTCGCGGAGGGCCAGCGGCGCCGACTCTATATCGAACCAAGCCAAGAGCACATCGCAGCTGCACTCGTTGACCGACCCGCTGACGTCCCCGACCAGTTGATCCCCACTCGCAATCATGACGTCGATCGTCTGCCGATGTACGGCATGCCGACCTGGGCGGACGCCTTCACTAACCGTCAACTCCTGGCTCTTACGACTATCAGTGACCTCATCGCCGATGCTCGTGACAAGGTCATCGAGGATGCGATCGCCCAAGGTATGTCTGAAGGTGAGAGCTTTGAGTCCGGCGGGCGTGGAGCGGTTGCGTACGGGGACGCCGTCGCGACCTATCTCGCCTTCGCCCTTAGCAAACTATCTGACTGGTCGTCTTCGATTTGTAGTTGGATATCCGGAATCGAAGGCGTGCGAGATACGTTCGCCCGCCAAGCTCTTCCGATGGTCTGGGATTACGTCGAGATCAACCCGTTCTCGAACTCAGTCGGTCACTTCTATACGCATGTGGACTGGGTGGCGGCTGGCGTCGCAGCCATGCCAATGGGAGTCAGCTCGGCGGCGGGTCGCGTCAAGCAGGCAGATGCGGCCACCCGTGACTACGCCGGCTACGTTGTGAGCACTGACCCGCCGTATTACGACAACATCGGCTACTCCGACCTCTCAGACTTCTTCTACGTATGGCTCCGTCGGTCGCTGGGTGATGTCCACCCAGATGTTTTGGGAACTCTCCTCACACCGAAGGATGGCGAACTAGTGGCGAACCCGAATCGCCACGGTGGTCGTGATGGGGCAGAGAAGTTCTTTGTCCAAGGGTTCAATCAAGTTTTCCGGCGCATCCGCGAGGGAGCGGAGCTAGGTATCCCCATGACCGTCTATTACGCGTACAAGCAGCAGGACACCCGCGACACGGGAACCTCCTCGACTGGCTGGCACACGCTCTTGAGTGGGCTTATCGAATCAGGATGGGAAGTCAACGCAACATGGCCAATGCGTAGCGAGCGCAGTGGCCGCATGGTGAGCGTGGGAACGAACGCCCTTGCCTCATCGATTCTCTTGGCCTGTCGCCCGCGCGCGGCAACCGCGAGCGCGACGACGCGACGCGCGTTTGTCGCTGCACTGAAGTCGGAGTTGCCCGAGGCGCTGCGAACCCTTATCCAGGGTTCCATCGCGCCAGTCGATTTGGCACAAGCCGCTATTGGCCCTGGAATCGCGGTCTTTTCCCGATTCTCGCGTGTCCGTGAAGCTGATGGCTCAGATATGAGCGTGAAGGATGCGCTCTTGTTGATCAACTCCACTCTGGATGAAGTACTCGGTGAGCAGGAGTCCGACTTCGACCCAGATACTCGGTTCGCGGTGAAATGGTACCGGCAGTACGGATGGGGCCAAGAGAACTCAGGAATCGCGGATCAACTCGCAAGGTCTTCGGATACGTCCATCGGGGCGCTTGAGCGCGGTGGCATCTTCGAGGCGAAGGGCGGTAGGGCGCGCCTGCTAGCACCTGGTCAACTCGAAGGCGTCTGGGACCCAGCAGCCGACGAGCGCGTCAGTGTGTGGGAGGCCACAGTTCGTCTTGCCGCCGTGATGGCGAAGGACGGTGCCGACAAGGTGGCGGAGCTGCTGCCATCAGTTCAGACGCGGGTGAACCTGGATGCGGTGAAGGAGCTGGGCTTCCTGCTGTTCCATGAGGCAGAGAAGAAGAAGGACACGAAGGACGCGATCTTGTTCAACGGTCTGGTGAGTGCCTGGGGCGACGTGAACGAGCAGGCACGGAAGTTTGCTGCGACGCCGCGCTCGTCCCAGCAGGAGTTCGACTTCGACGAGGACGAGGATTAGGAGATGGCTGGCGAGGCTACCGGGGGACCTGTTCCTGGCGCTGACCTTGCTCCGTTGCGTGCCGTCGCGCATGCTGCGGGAGCTGACGGTGGGGCGCTCGTTGATCGGGTCTCGCGGCTGATCGAGCAGACCCGCAGCTTCGTGGCCGCGCAGACCAACGCAGCGCTGACGCTGCGCAACTGGTACATCGGCCAGATGGTCCATGTTGAGGTGTTGGGTGAGCAGCGGGCCGCGTATGGGTCGAAGATTGTTGCCACACTGTCGCACCAGTTGACGAACCGCTACGGGGCGGGGTTCGACCGCACCAGTCTGAACCGGATGGTCAAGTTCTCCCAGATGTTCCCCGAGGACGAGATTGGTGCCACACTGTCGCACCAATTGAGTTGGTCGCACTTCAGGCTGCTCCTCCGGGTGGAGAACCCTGAGGCCCGCGAGTTCTACATCGAGCAGGCCGTCGCCGCACGTCTGAGCGTGCGAGCCCTCGACGAACTCATCGGCAGGCAGGGCTACGAACGCAAGGAGATCCCCAACACGCAGACCTCGGCCACATCGCCGGTGCCCGCTGACAGCTTCCGCGACCCCTACCTTCTGGACTTCCTCGGGCTCCGAGACGCCTACGCAGAGCGCGATCTGGAGGAAGCGATCGTCCACGATCTGGAGTCTTTCCTGCTCGAAGTGGGTAACGGTTGGGCCTTCGTGGCTCGTCAGAAGCGGATGACGATCGAGCATGACGACTTCTACCTGGACTTGCTGTTCTACTCGCGCCCGCTGAAGCGGCTGATCGCTGTCGAACTGAAGGTCGGGAAGTTCAAGGCCAGCCACAAGGGTCAGATGGAACTCTATCTGAAGTGGCTCGATCGGTACGAGAGGCGCGAGGGTGAGGAGACCCCCATCGGCCTGGTCCTGTGCACCGAGACCAGCCGGGAGCAGATCGAGCTGCTGGAGATGCACAAAGACGGGATCGTCGTCGCGGAGTATTGGACCGCGCTGCCGCCGAAGGTCGAGCTTCAGGCGCGCATCCACGCGATCTACCAGGAGGCGCAGGAGCGCGTCGCGCGACGACGACTCGCAGCGACAGACGATGACAGTGATGAGTAGCAGGGATTGGCCGTTGTGGGGAGTGCCCTCGATGGTCGTAGGTAACGGGTCATAGGAGACAGCGATGGCGATGAACAACCGAGATCGAGTGGGCAAGGCGTTCGACCTGCTCTCCGAGGGGCTCCTGGACGAGGTCGATGAGGTCATGACGCAGGCATACAAGACCGCTGACTGGCCGGCCGCGTGGGCGAAGGAGGACGCCCAGCGCCGGGGCGGGCCGCTGCGCACACTGACCAAGCATGACGTGCAGGTGCAGCTCCGCGCGATCACCGAGCAGGGCTATCACTTCAAGGACGTGCTCTCCCGCGCCCAGCAAGGCTTCGCATCCGAGCTGCGCGAGACCCGGAACCTGTGGGCGCACAACGAGCCCTTCAGCTCCGATGACGCATCGCGTGCGCTCGACACGATTGAGCGTCTGCTGCACGCGGTCGGTGCGGTCGATTCCGCCGAGGACGTACGGAAGCTGCGCGTCGATCTACAGCGCACGGTGTTCGAGGACCAGACCCGCAAGCAGGTCAAGCGCACGAAGGTGTCACTCGAACCTGGCTCCGGGCTGCGTCCGTGGCGTGAGGTGATCCGGCCGCACGATGACGTGGCGCGCGGCGCGTTCACCGCGTCGGAGTTCGCGGCCGACCTGCACCTGGTGCACACCGGGCAGGCGACGAGCCCGGAGTACGGCGATCCGGTCGAGTTCTTCACTCGCACCTATCTCACCGAGGGGCTGCGTGACCTGCTGTCGCGCGCACTTCGCCGCCTGAACGGCGAAGCAGGTGCCAGCCCAGTGGTGAACCTTCAAACCAACTTCGGCGGCGGCAAGACCCACTCGATGCTGGCGCTGTACCACCTGTTCAGCGGCACTCCGGTCAAGGACTTCCCGCAGGAGCTTCAGGAACTCATCGCCGCGAACGGCAACCCCGACCTCGGCGCGCTCGATGTCCGACGGGTCGCGCTCGTCGGCACCTACCTGAAGGCCGGCTCGCCGATCATCAAGGACGACGGTACCGAGGTTCGCACGCTCTGGGGTGAACTGGCCTGGCAGCTCGGCGGGCGTAAAGCCTACGACCTGATCGCCGAGGACGATCGCGCTGGCACCAACCCCGGTGAAGCGTTGCGCACTCTGATCGTGCGCTACTCACCATCGCTGATCCTGATCGACGAGTGGGTGGCGTACGCGCGCCAGCTCGTCACGGACAAGGAACTCCCGTCCGGCTCATTTGAGACGCAGTTCACCTTCGCGCAGTCCCTGACCGAGATCGTGCGCTCCGTGCCTGGCGTGATGCTCGTGGTCTCGATCCCGGCATCCGACACGGGCACCGAAGGGCGCGGCAGCGACATCGAGATTGGTGGCGCGAACGGCCAGCTCGCTCTCGAACGACTCCAGAACGTGATCCGCCGTGTCGCTGACCAGTGGCGGCCGTCGAGCAAGGACGAGTCGTTCGAGATCGTTCGCCGCCGGCTGTTCCAGGCTCCGAACGCCGAAGGGCTTACGACCATCTCGGCCGTGGCGCGCAGTTTCACGAACCTGTACCGGAGTAACACAGCGCTGTTTCCGCGCGATGCGGCGTCGCCGAACGACGAGTACGAGAAGCGCATCCGCGCGTCCTACCCTCTGCACCCCGAACTGCTGGATCGCTTGTATGAGGACTGGTCGACGCTGGAGCGGTTCCAGCGCACCCGTGGTGTTCTGAAGCTCGTCTCGTCGATCGTGCACGAGCTGTGGGCATCGAACGACACGTCGCCATTGATCCTGCCCGGCAATGTGCCGCTGGATGCGACGACGGTGAACACGGACCTGACGCAGTACCTCGAAGACCAGTGGAAGCCGATCATCGACTCCGACATCGACGGCCCCGGATCGACCGCGCAGCAGATCGACTTGGACCGTCCGAATCTCGGCCAGCGGTTCATCACCCAGCGCATCGCGCGCACGATCTTCATGGGCGCGGCGCCCAGGATCAAGAGCACCCGTAAAGGGCTCGACAAGCAGTATCTCTGGCTCGGCACCGCAGTTCCCGGTGACACGCTCGGGAACTTCGGCAGCGCCGTCGAACTACTCGCACAGCGCTCGACCTACTTCTACGAGGAGCAAGGCCACTACTGGTTCGACACTCAGCCCTCGGTCACCAAGACTGCGAACGACTATGCCGAGCGTCTCCGCGAGGATGTCGAGATGGTCTGGAACGAGATCACCCGCCGCCTCCAAGGAGAGGAGCGCGTCCGTGGCGTGTTTGACCGGGTCCACATCGCCCCGTCGTCCTCCGCCGACATCCCCGATCTTGAAGACACGCGCTTGGTGATCGCCCACCCGCGTCACGCTCGGCGCAAGCAGGACGGCGCCGACTCGGCTGCGCACGCCTGGGTTCGCGACGCTATCGAGAGCAAGGGTGCGAGTCAGCGTATCCACCGCAACACGCTGATCTTCCTGATGGCGGACAAGAGCGAGTTGGAGAGCCTCGAAGCCGCGACCCGCAGCTACCTCGGCTGGAAGCGAGTCCAGGCGACCAGCGACAGCCTCAACCTGTCGGCACAGCAGCGCAAGCAGACCGACGACTGGGTCTCCCGGCTCGATCAGACCATCTCCGACCGTATCCGCGACACCTTCGTGTGGGCGGTCTACCCTGAGCAGTTCGACCCGACCAAGCCGTTCGAACTTGTCGCCGACAGGGTGCCCGACTCCGGCGGACGCTCGCTGGCCGAGCGCGTCAGCGCCAAGCTCGGGCGCGAGGATCAGCTCGTCACCGACTTCGGCGCCCCGATTCTCGGGGCCACCCTGCACCACGAGCTCGGCGCGCTGTGGCGCGACGCGGGCGAGATCACCGTCGGCGAGCTGTGGGGCTACTTCACCAGATACATCTACATGCCGCGTCTCGTGCGACGCGAAGTGCTCGATAACGCCATCGAGCAGTCGCTCTCAGCAGTGCTCGTCGACAACGAACGGTTCGCTATCGCATCAGGCAAGGATGCCGAGACCGGTCGCTACCGTAGCCTGCTCGTGGCACCGAACCCGAACACACGGATTCAGGTCACCGACAGCACCCTGCTCATCGAAACCGAGCGCGCCCAGAAGCAGGCCGAGGCTGACCGGATCGCAGCTATACGTGAGGCTGCGATGAACGCCTCCACAGCTGACGGCGACTCCGCTCCCGTCGGGCCGGTTGACTTCGTGTGGACGGGTAGCTCGTCCGCCGAGGGCGATGAGCCGTCCGAGGCCGAGTCTGCGCTGGAGGCAGTCCTTGCCCGGTTCTTCGGATCGGTGAAGATCGACTCCGACCGTTACGCCCGCGACATCGGCAACGTGACCCGCGAGGTGATCGACCGCCTTGCAGGGGCGGGTGCGCGGCTCGACATCACCATCGACATCCAGGCCACCAAGCCCGGGGGCTTCGACGAATCCGAAGTCCGCACCATCGGCGAGAACGCCCGCGTCCTCAAGTTCGACCCCAGCTCCGGCTTCGAGAAGAGCTGAGGGTAGCGGTGGCGCGATTCGGAAACGATCAGACGAACATCGGTCGCCTCGATGTCCGCACGGTGGACGAAGGTGGTCGAGTTGAGGCCTTCTTCGTTCCGACCGAGCTACCACATGAAGAGTCGTCGGCACACCGGCGCTTGGCTGAAGGTGTGAAGCTCGTGGAGTTCGACGCCACTACGGGCATCCTGAAGATTCACCCCATCAACACCCTCTCAAACCACAGCGAGTACCTTGGCCCGAAGTACGAGCAGGTGCGGACCCTTTCCCTGGAAACGTCGTTGCTGGATGAGTATTTCGAGGGATCCGACCTGGAGTCAATCTTTGAGACGCTGCCGCCCGGATTCGTCAAGGACTTCGCCTACGGGCTCGGGTTGCTCAAGGACTGCAATCGGCTGATTCGGTTGATCGAGACCAACACTCCCTGCACGGAGATCATCTTCACTGATGGCAACAATGCCGCAATCAACGGGACAGGGTTCCACCTCGGCCTATCGCGGTTCGCCGCGATCTGGGCCGAGATCGCTCGGATCAATGACCGGGGAAATCGTGCGGCGGGTCGAGTGAAGGACGTATTCGTACACAACAACCTCGCCGCGACACTTGGTCTCGCCAGCGCGGACTTCTCGCTTGGGCGGCACCCGGACTCGCGCGTGATCGCGAAGGCCGCCGACGGGATCGAAGAACTCAGTAGCGTTGAACGTGATGCTTTGGTCGAAGCGGTTGCGTTCGAGTCGGCAGCGATAGCAGCTGGATCACCCCAGAAGTTTCAGCAGCTCAAGCGCGACATCGAGCTCGTCAGCCTTGATCGCCTCATCGAGGCGTACGCAGAGGCACTGGAACAGGGCAAGGCTGAGCCCTACTGGCAAGCCTTCTTCGATGACAACGCCTTTGCGCTGCAACAGGTCTTCGGGGCCCCAATGGTAAGTGTGCGTTCTGGAGCGAACGTAGGCGGTCGGGGACTCTCTGGAAGCGGCGACAAGATCGCTGACTACCTGTTCAAGAACTCGCTCACGAACAACGTTGCTCTGGTGGAGATCAAGAAGCCGGGCACGCAGCTGCTGGAAGCGCGTGAGTACCGGCAGGGTGTATTCGGTCCATCGAAGGAGCTCAACGGCGCAGTCTCCCAGGTACTCGATCAGGCGTACAACCTGACGAAGAACCTCACCGGCCTGAAGGAAAGCTCGCGTCAATGGGACTTGGAGTCCTACGCGGTCTCCTGCTTCGTGGTTGCCGGACGGACACCATCGGCCAGCGATCCTGCAAGGCAGAAGTCGTTCGAGTTGTATCGCGCGAACTCCCGCAGCGTGACGATCGTGACCTACGACGAGATTCTTGAGCGACTGAGACTGCTTCGCGACTTCCTTACGCCGGCCTCGCCCACGGCCGAGGAGTTCTGATCGAGATGGCACGCCCACCTGCATGGAGGCACACGCTTGACGAGGCCCGGCGACAGGCGCTTGTCGCGATCGACTTCTACAACCGTCCCGGTGATCGACGCAGCTTCAGTGACTTCATCGTCCACATCCACCTCGCGTGGCAGAACCTACTTCACGCTGACCGCATGCGCCGCAAGGCCGAGATTTTCTACCGCGAATCGGGCGGTCGACGCATCTTCAAGCGAAACCCGGATGGCTCCAAGAAGACCTGGGACCTGAGCCAGTGCCTGAAGCACGAGTTCAAGGACAACGACCCGATCAGAGCAAACGTCGAGTTCTTTGTCGGACTGCGAAACCACGTCGAACACCGCTTCCAGGATTCTGTACTGGTGGCGACCGCAGCCGAAGCGCACGCTTGCATCATCAACTTCGAGGCAGAACTGGTCCGAAGGTTTGGCTCCCGTGAGACGCTTGGCTCCGAACTGAAGTTCCCCGTCTTCGTGCAGTCCCTCAGCCCGTCGAGATACGAGGAGCAACGCAACCTCCGACGTGGACTGCCCGCTACCGTCTCGAACTTCATCACCGAGTTCCAAGTCGGCCTGCCGGAGGACATCCGAAGCGATGAGCGATTCGCCTACCGACTCCTCTTGCTTCCGATGAAGGGGCCAAAGACGGAGGCGGACCTCGCACTCAACTTCGTTCGCCAGGACGACCTTAGCGAGGAAGAGCTTCAGGCACTCCTGGGGCAAGACGGCAGCGTGATCGTGGCGGAGAAGTACCGAGAGGCGATCCACGGTGACGAGATGCTCCCCAAGGCGGCCGCGGCAGCCGTGGAGGAGCGCATCGCTTTCAAGTTCAGCGTCAATGACTTCACGGTTGTCCGAAAAGCCTGGCAGATCGGCCCGGCGAAGAGTGGTGACAAGGAGCAGCTGTCGAAATCGGACGGCTACTGCCTCTACTCGCCCGCCTTTAAGCAGTTCGTCTATCGCCCGAAACTCGTGGACCGGATGGCCGAAGCCGTGGATACCGCAGAGAAGTACCAAGCCCTGCTACGCCGTCCACCCACCGCGAAACAGCCCGCACAGGAGTAAGGAATCCAACGGCCGCTTCGTGTGCGGGAGGAGATTCATCAGTCCTGCGTACTCCGAGTCTTCGCCCATACCGTCCCTCGGTGGACCGCGTACCGCCGCGCGAGTGCGTGCACACTGAGGTTTTCTCACCAGGCTCCTCGCATGTGAGTAGCGATCACGAGGGCTGAGCGGACGATGGCGGTGATTCGCCAGGGGTCGAGGGTGACCTTCTGGAGGGCCTTGAAGCGTTTGAGGATGGCGTTGGCTCGTTCGGCTGGGGCGCGGAGTTGGGTGATGAGTCGGTTGCGGGCGAGGGTGTCGGGTGCCAGGTGGTGGCCCTTGATGGGGTGGCAGATGCCGATCCCGGCTCCTTGGTAGCCCTTGTCGGTCAACGTTTTCAGCCCTTGGGCTGCGGCTGGGTAGAGCGCGGGGAGGACGTGTTGGCGGGCGGCGGTGAGGTCGTGGGTCGAGCCCGGGGACACTGGCGAGGTCCAGATCGGGAAACCGGAGCTGTCGGTGAGGACTTGGACGTTGCCGCCGTGACGGTGGTGTTTTGCTGAGTACCAGGCATCGGTGGTTTTCCCTTGTCCGGCGGGGGTGTGGACGGCGGTGGTGGCAATCAGGGTGCCGTCGAGGCAGAGGAACGCCGCGCCGTGGGCATGTTGTTCGTCGAGGACCTCGTGCAGGTCGGGTGCGCGCTCAGCGACCACGTCCAATGCCTCGTGGAGGTAGCGGTAGCAGGTGGCCTGCGACAGGCCATGGTCACGCGCCAAGCGGTGGATGGGGGTCGCATCACACATCCAGCGGCAGAGCAGGATCGCTTGGGTCCAGCAGGTGGCGGCTNAGGACAGCATGCGGGCTCGGATTCTGGTCGACGATGGGTGTCTTGGCAGAAACCGATCCTGCACCACCCGACCCGCATGCACCCACCCGAGTCGACCATCACCCCTTGCCAGAGCATCACTGCCGATGTTCTACAGGCAGCCCTGATGAGAAAACCTCACTGATTCCTTGCGCGCGGGCTGTTCGCATAGCATCCACTTCCTCGTCCGTCAGACGTGTTCGAGGTCGTTTACTTGGTTCCGCTGACGCGCCGATCAATGGGTCGTCCGGCTCTCGGGTAGGGTCATCTGTGCCGACAGGCCCTTGATTCCACGCGGAAACCAGCTTCTCAATCCGTGGTCGCCTGTTCCCGCAACGTTCCATTGAGGTTTTCTGGCTCTTCACAGATGAGGGTGTAGTTCGGTAGCGGGCCCCGGGTGGTGACAGGGATCGAGGTCCTTGGATGATGGAAGTTCTCACACAGCCATCGCCAAAGACCTCGACATGGACAACGTTACCTTTACCACCCCTGATCTGACCACGTTCTGCCAGCTTGACGACCTCGGTCTGAGAGTCGTCGGCCAGTACCTGACCGGCGAGCGCGCTGTCTTGTCGTGTCGCCCGATCGAGCCCGATGACTGGTGCCACCGCTGCGGCTGCCACGGCCGGGTCCGTGACAGCGTGGTCCGCGAGCTGGCGCATGGGGCCTTCGCCCCGGATCGTGGACACGGTGGTGATTGATTACGCTGCGACTGTGAGCGTAGCGGCCCGGCGGTCCTCGTAAGTGTTCAGGGACAGGTAGCCGCACCAGGAATGGCGACGGCGAGTGTTGTAACGGGTGACCCAGCGAAAGACCTGACGGCGACACAACTGCGGCCCAGCGAACGTGGCCTGCCCGGCGAGGAGTTCGCGTTGGAGGGTGGCGTTGAACGACTCGGCCAGACTGTTGTCGGAGCTCGTCCCCACGGCCCCCATCGACTGGGTCACCCCGAGACCCTTGCAGAGCTTGGCGTAGGCCTTCGACGTGTAGACCGACCCATGGTCACTGTGAAAGGTCGCACCCCGGAGACTGCCCCGCTCGGCATGGGCGGCTTTCAGCGCGTCTTCGACCAGTTCGGTGCGCATGTGGTCCGCGACCGCCCAACCGGCCAGCTTGCGGGAGTAACAGTCGATCACGGTGGCCAGGTACAGGTTCCCGCCACCAGCCAGTGGCAGGTAGGTGATGTCACCGACGTAACGCTGGTTCGGCTTCTCGGCGGTGAAATCCCGCTGCAACAGGTCCGGAAACTTCTCATCGGCCGGTTCCGGGACAGTGGTGCGAACCCTGCGACGCAGCCGGATCCCCGCCAGCTGGTGGGCACGCATCACCCTGGCGACGCGCTTGTGGTTGACACGATCCTCGCGGGCGGCGCCGTCGTTCAGTTCGACGGTCACCCGCGGTGCTCCGTAGGCCGGGTCCCCACCAGCTTTCGGGTCCTGCACGGCGCGGATCCGTGCAGCCAGGACAGCGTCGTCCTCGGCGCGCTGCTGGCGGGCCGGGCCGGCTTTCTGCCAGGCATAGAACGCCGAGCGGGACAGCTCCAACACCTGGCACAACCGCTTCACCTGGTAGGTGGTCTGGTAGTCCGCGACGAACCAGAAGCGGTTGGCCAGCTCGTCTCCCCGGCGAAATACTGGGCCGCCTTGCGCAGGATGTCGCGCTCGGTCTCCACCCTGGCCTTGTCCGCCCGCAACCGGGCATTCTCAGCCTCCAGCCGGGCGATCCGAGTCGCCGTCGACTCACCAACAGTGGGTTTGACGGTGACGGGCTCCTCGCCAGATCTCACGCCGTTGCCCAAGTCCTTGACCCACAACGACAGGGTCCCGCGGGAGACTCCCAGCTCCCCAGCGATCTGCTTCAACGTCGCGCCGGGCGTGGTCTCGTACAAGTCAACGGCTTGCTGACGAAACTCCATCGAGTAGTTCTTCCTGGCCATGATCCTGATCATCTCGCTTCCTCCAGCCCATGCTGGATTCCACGTGTCCACAACCCGGGGTCAAGCCTCTTGTCACCGGCGGCGCCGACTCGGCCCGTGGACCCGACAAGGCCGTTTGCTCTGATCGTCTCCACACATCGCCGGGCTCGAAATTGCGATCCCCTGTCCGAGTGAACCCGACACCACGCCACGCTCGTCTTCCCGCCGCGGCGGACCACGGCCATCTGCAACGCGTCGACCGAGAGCTGTGATGTCATGCGCAAGTCGATCGAATAGCCCATGATCCGGTTGTAGAACACATCCTTAACCGCGCATCGGCGAGGAACCGATACCCAAGACTCCGGATCGTCTCGATGCGCGTCCAGCACGGCGTTCGCGGCATGCGCATCAGACCATTCCCGGTCACTGACGGGATCGGTGAGCCACTGGTAGTAGGCCTGTCTCGAGAACCCCAGGACACGGCACGTCAGCTTCACCGGCACCCCGTCGCCGGCCAGCTCGGTGACGACGGGGAAGGTCATTTTGGGGACTGACCCAGCTTCAGGTTCGCCTGCGATAGATAGGTGGCAGCGCGACGCAAGACCTCGATTTCCATCTCGATCTCCCGGTTGCGCCGCTTGAGGGCCTCCAGTTCCTCGTTCTTGGCCCTCGTGACACCGGGCGGATCCCGGCCTCGACATCGCCCTGGGCGAGCCAGCGGCGCAGGCAGGACTCGGTGATCCCGAAGTTCTTCGCGACCTGGGTAACCGGGATCTCGCCCTTGCGGGTGACCGCGACCACGTCCTCACGGAACTCACGGGGACAAGCAGCAGGGCATGACAACATCCTTCCAGCAGCACCAGGGGTCACAGATCAGTTGTCAACCAAACTCAGAGCAGACCCGGCTTAGGATACCCGTTGTGCTGGCCGCGGCTGGCGTCTCCAGCGGTATGTCCCGCGCCGTCGAGCAGGTCCGTCTGGTGTGCTCGCGCGATCTGAATCGCCGGTGGGGCAAGTCTCGACAAGCCTCCTGCTAGGTCCACAACAGACGAAGGCGCCGGGAATCCCGGGGCCTTCGTCGTGTCCGCGCAGCAGTCCTCCCTCTCCATCGCCTGCAGCGAAAGCACTTCGGCCCAGGCGTTCTGCGCTGGCAGGCTGGAGGCATGGCTATCAAGGACAATGACGCGACCGAGCTGCACGACGAGAACGGCCAGATCGACGACCTGGACCGTGACCTCGACGGCACCGAGGACCCGGAGCACCTCGACGAGATGGCCGACGCCAACCGTCCCTACGGCGAGGTGACCGCCCAGGACCTGGGCACCCAGGACCTGGTGGACGACGGCGCCGATGCCGCCAGCGCCAGCATCAGTGACGACGAGGTCGTCGAGCACCGCGTCGCTGGCGTCGTGCCCGTCGACGAGGAGATCGTCTTCGACGAGCCCCGCAGCAGCGAGTCCCTGGAGGACCGCATCCAGCAGGAGGTCCCGGACCCGGCCACGGACATCGTGCCGCCGGACGCCGGGCGTCGCGCCTGACCCACGGCGCCCCGCGGCACGGGGAAGGGCTCAGGCCTCGCCGGCGCGCCACCACGGGGGAGCGGGGGCCTCGATCGTCGGCAGTGGCGAGTCCACCTGGCCGAAGCGGCCCTCCCGCTCGCGGTCGCGCCAGGCACGATAGGCCTCGTCGATCTCCTGGCGGTTGCGGGCGACGAAGTTCCACCACATCGAGATCTGTTCAGCCATGGGAGTGCCGCCGATCAGCACCAGGCGGGCCGGCTCGATGGTTTCGATGCGCACCTCGCCGCCCAGCACCACCAGGACGGTCGCCTCCCCGGTCTGGCGGCCGTCGGCGCGCAGGTCGAGCCGGGGCAGTTCGGTGAGGTGCTCGAAGGCGGCGCCACCACGACGGGTTTGTTCCGGCAGCGCCACCCACAGCTGGATGCCCTCCAGACGGCCGCGATAGTGGCCGGTGGCCTCCTCTGGATGGGTGACGCCATCGCCAGAGGTCATCCGGTTGAGCTGTTCGGGACGCACCACCTGCTCCGAGCCGAGGCTGTCTCGGTGGAGCACCTGGCCGTCGAGCAACCAGGTGACGGTCTGCAGGCCGATGTGCGGGTGCGGGCCAACGTCGATGCTTGCACCCTCGGTGACGTCGGCGGGCCCCATGTGGTCGGCGAAGCACCGGTGCCCGACCGTGCGAAGTCCCGACGGGGCAGGGCCCGGCGGATTGCCACCCTGGCCAGCTGGGTGGAGTGCGCGTCGCTGATCTCCATCTCCACGCGCATCGCCCAGGTCCGTGCGTCATCCGCGGCAGGGATGGGACCGGGTGGGTTAGACTGACCTGCCGAAGTTCGGCAGAGGTCTTTCGAAAGGCAAGTACGTGGTCTCCACCAATGATCTGAAGAATGGCATGGTGCTCGACCTGGACGGCCAGCTCTGGCAGGTCACCTGGTTCCAGCACCACAAGCCCGGCAAGGGCAACACCGTCGTGCGGTCGAAGCTGAAGCACGTCCTGAGCGGCAAGGTCGTCGACAAGACCTTCAATTCCGACACCAAGGTGGACACCGCCACCGTCGACCGTCGTGACATGCAGTACCTGTACAAGGACGGCGACGACTTCGTCTTCATGGACAACACCTCCTACGAGCAGATGACCATCCCGGCTGCCGTCGTCGGTGAGGCGGCGGACTACCTGCTGGAGAACACGGTCGCGACCGTCGCCATCCACGAGGAGAACCCGCTCTACATCGACATGCCCGCCAGCGTCGAGCTCGAGGTCACCTACACCGAGCCCGGCCTGCAGGGTGACCGCTCCACCGGTGGCACCAAGCCCGCCACCCTGGAGACCGGCAAGCAGGTCAACGTCCCGCTGTTCATCACCACCGGCGAGAAGATCAAGGTCGACACCCGCACCGGCGAGTACCTCTCGCGCGTGTCCAACTGATGAGTCCAGTCTCCAGGGACGAGGAGTTGGTCGGGGAGCCCGTGCCCGGGCGCCCCGACCTGCTCAAGATCAGCCGCGAGCCCGTTCCCGTGGTGCCCGACCCGCGCCACAGCAGCCGCACCAAGGCACGCAAACAGGCCCTCGACATCTTGTTCGAGGCCGAGCTGCGTGACCGCGACCTGCTGGTGACACTCGACGAGCACATCGTCGTGGGCAATCCCGCGGTGCGGGAGTTCGCGCGGGAGATCGTGCGTGGCATCGACGAGCACATGGGTGAGGTGGACCAGCGCATCGCCGAGGCCTGCAGCGCCGAGTGGACGATGGAGCGCATGCCCCGCGTCGACCGCAACCTGTGCCGCATCGCCGTGTGGGAGATCGACCACTCCGAGACCGCCGACGAGGCGGTCATCGCCGAGGCAGTCGCCCTGGCCACGGAGTTCTCCACCGACGACTCCGCGAGCTTCGTCAACGGGCTGCTGGCCCAGGTGGTGCGCACCAAGCACTGACGCCTTCCAGCACGCTCCACCAGTGCCCGTCGCGAACCATTCGTGGCGGGCACCGGTGGTCCGGGGCAGCCAGCCCGTCCGCGCACGCTCACGCGGTGGGGGCGGCGGTACTGAGCTGATAGTGTTCCTCCGATCCACTCACCCGCTAGGCCTTGCCCGGCTCGGGCAGGGGAGGATGGCCATGACCTCGTCCCAGTTCGGCTCCCATTCGTCGGTTCCGGCGATCCTGGTTCTTGAGGATGGCCGCAGTTTCCGCGGCACTTCCTTCGGAGCCACCGGTACCACCTTTGGTGAAGCGGTCTTCTCCACGGGGATGAGTGGCTACCAGGAGACGCTCACCGATCCGAGTTACCACCGCCAGGTGGTCGTCGCCACCGCCCCGCACGTGGGCAACACCGGCTGGAATGACGAGGACGACGAGTCCGAGCAGATCTGGGTGGCCGGCTATGTGGTCCGCGACCCCGCCCGGTTGGCCTCCAACTGGCGCAGCCGCCGCAGCCTCGACGAGGAACTGGTGAAGCAGGGCATCGTCGGCATCAGCGAGATCGACACCCGTGCCCTGACCCGCCACCTGCGTGAGCGGGGCGCGATGCGCGTGGCGATCAGCACCGAGGTGCTCGACGCCGAGGCCCTGCGTCAGCAGGTGCTCGACCAGCCCGAGATGAGTGGCGCCGACCTGGTCGGCGACGTCACCACCCGCGAGACCGTCGTGGTGCCCGCCAAGGGCGAGAAGCGCTTCACCGTCGCCGCCCTCGACCTGGGCATCAAGTCGAACACCCCGCGACGGATGGCCGAGCGCGGCATCGAGGTGCACGTGATGCCCGCCACGAGCACCCTGGCCGACATCCAGGCAATCCAGCCCAATGGCGTCTTCTTCTCCAACGGCCCCGGAGACCCGGCCACCGCCGAACACGCCACCGCCCTATTGCGCGAGGTGCTGGCTGCCCGGCTGCCCTACTTCGGCATCTGCTTCGGCAACCAGATCTTCGGCCGTGCACTGGGCTTCGGCACCTACAAGCTCAAGTACGGCCACCGCGGAATCAACCAGCCGGTGATGGATCGCACCACCGGCAAGGTGGAGATCACCGCCCACAACCACGGCTTCGCGGTCGACGCCCCGAAGGACGGCGCCACCAGCACCGACTTCGGCAGTGCCACCGTCAGCCACGTCTGCCTCAACGACGACGTCGTGGAGGGCCTCGAACTGCGCCGCGATGGCGCCGAGGGGCCACTGGTCGCCTTCAGCGTCCAGTACCACCCCGAAGCCGCCGCCGGCCCCCACGACGCCGACTACCTCTTCGACCGCTTCGTGGATGTCATGGAGGCCGCTGATGCGGATTGAGACGTTGACGGTCCGGGGTTACCGGACCCTGAGGGACGTGACCTTCACGAACCTGACACCCCTAACCGTGCTGTGTGGGGCCAACGGTTCGGGCAAGTCCACCGTCATTGACGTCTTTGCCTTCCTCCATGAGACGTTCACGCTGGGCCTTCGTGCGGCGTGGGATCGACGCAACCGTCGCGACGGTATCCGGAGCCGGGGATACGAAGGGGACGTGGTCTTCACCCTGAAGTATCGCGCAGCGGACGACGAGGGCAAGGAACGGTTGGTCACCTACACCTTGCAGATCGGCGAGCAGCGACTGCACCCGATCGTGGTGAAGGAGAAGCTGACCTGGTCGGTGAGTCCCGGGTCGGGCAGGCCCAAGGACATCCTCAATTTCGCCCACGGGGCGGGGACGGTCTTCGACGAGACCTCAGGCACGATCAGCGACGAGCGTCTTGCCTCCGAGGACCTGCTGGCGGTGTCGGCTTTGGGCCAGTTCCAGCAGCATCCTCGGGTCAAGGCCCTGCGGGACTTCATCACCGGATGGTACCTGTCCTATCTGGACGCCAATGCCACCAGGTCGACACCGGAAACGGGCCCCCAAGCGCGGTTGAGCCAGTCTGGGGACAATCTGGCCAACGTGATCCAATTCTTCCAGGAGAACCATTCGGAGGACCTGGGGCGGATCTTCACCGACCTGTCTCGACAGGTGCCCCGCCTGGAACGGCTCATCCCCGAGACCATGGCCGATGGGCGCCTGCTTCTGAAGTTGAAGGACGCGCCCTTCGACGAACCAATCCTGTCGAAGTTCACCAGCGATGGCACTCTGCGGCTGTTGGCCTATCTCACCCTCCTGCACGACCCAGACCCCGCTCCAGTCATCGGTATCGAGGAGCCGGAGAACCAGTTGCACCCCAAGGTGGTGCCGGTATTGGCGAGCAGCATCCGGGCCATGTCCGCACGCTCCCAGGTCTTCGTCACCACCCACTCGCCGGAGTTCCTGCGGGATCTGCAGCCCAAGGAGTTGTGGTCAATCCACCGTGGCGAGGACGGATATGCCAAGGTCTTGCGTGCCTCCGAGGACGCGAGGGTACGCGCCATGTTGGAAGCAGGTGCCAGCTTGGCCGAGCTGTGGTCAGAGGGCTACCTGTCCGGGGCGGATCCGGTTCGATGAGTGTGACCCATCTGGACTTGCTCGTCGAGGGATGGTCCATGAAGGAGGCTGTCGAACAGCTCATGCCGCGAATCTCTCCGGGTCTTGGCTTCGAGGTATTCGATCTGGGAAGCAAGTCGCAGTTCATGAACAAGCTCCCGGGCCGTCTGAAGGGCTACGAGTATTTCCTGGCCAGCGAGCCCGGCCGGGCTGTTGTCCTGCTGCGGGATGTGGACCAGGAGGACTGTCGTGCTGTTCTGGGCGAACTGCACGGATGGGTCCGCGCCGCGAACTTGAGCCTGGCCAGCGCCGCCACCAGGACGAGAGGGCAGGTGATGTGCCGACTGGCCGACGAAATGCTCGAGTCGTGGTTCTTCGGCGACGGGGCCGCGCTGCACGCGGCCTTCCCGCGCATCAGCGCCCACTGGACGCAGGAGCGGGGTCTGCGTCGACCTGACGACATCCGTGACCCCGCCCGGCGGCTGGAGGACCAGCTGAAGCGTCGCGGCTACTACCCGGCGGGCATGCCAAAGGCCGAGGTTGCACGGCTGGTTGCCAGCCACATGGCCATCGACGCCAACCAGTCGCCCAGTTTTGTTTGTTTTCGAGACGGCGTGAGATTCCTCGCCGCAACCACCACGCAGGAGGACGGCCATGCCGAAGCGCACTGACATCTCATCGATCCTGGTGATCGGCTCCGGCCCGATCGTCATCGGCCAGGCCGCCGAGTTCGACTACTCGGGCACGCAGGCCTGCCGGGTGCTGCGCGAGGAGGGCTACCGGGTGATCCTGGTGAACTCGAACCCGGCCACGATCATGACCGACCCCGAGTTCGCCGATGCCACCTATGTGGAGCCCATCACCCCCGAGTACGTCGAGAAGGTGATCGCCAAGGAGCGCCCCGACGCGATCCTGCCGACCCTGGGCGGGCAGACCGCACTCAACGCCGCCGTCGCGCTGCACGAGAACGGCGTGCTGGACAAGTACGGCGTCGAGATGATCGGCGCCAGCTTCGACGCGATCCAGCGCGGCGAGGACCGCCAGAAGTTCAACGACATCGTCACCTCGCTCGAGGTGAGCGGGGGAGTGGCCGAGGTGGCACGTTCCGAGATCTGCCACACCATGGACGAGGTACTGGCCGCCGCTGACAAGCTCGGATACCCGGTCGTGGTGCGTCCCTCCTTCACCATGGGCGGTGCCGGCTCCGGCTTCGCCCACGACGAGGACGAGCTGCGCCGCATCGCCGGCACCGGGCTCGACCTGAGCCCCACCACCGAGGTGCTCATCGAGGAGTCCATCCTCGGCTGGAAGGAGTACGAGCTGGAGGTGATGCGCGACAAGGCCGACAATGTCGTGATCGTCTGCTCCATCGAGAACTTCGACCCGGTCGGCGTGCACACCGGCGACTCGATCACCGTCGCCCCCGCCATGACGCTGACCGATCGCGAGTACCAGTTCATGCGCGATGTCTCGATCGAGGTCATCCGCAAGGTGGGCGTCGACACCGGCGGCTGCAACATCCAGTTCGCCATCAACCCGGACAACGGCCGCATGGTCGTCATCGAGATGAACCCGCGCGTCTCGCGCTCCTCGGCCCTGGCCTCCAAGGCCACCGGCTTCCCGATCGCCAAGATCGCCGCCAAGGTCGCCGTCGGCTACACCCTCGACGAGATCGACAACGACATCACCGAGCAGACGCCGGCGAGTTTCGAGCCCAGCCTCGACTACGTGGTGGTGAAGGTGCCCCGCTTCGCCTTCGAGAAGTTCCCCAGCGCCGACGACACCCTCACCACCCACATGAAGAGCGTCGGCGAGGCGATGGCCATCGGCCGCAACTTCACCGAAGCGCTGGGCAAGGCGCTGCGCTCGCTGGAGGACTCCAAGGCGCCCTTCCTGCTGACCATGCCCGAGCGCTCCAAGGAGGAGCTGCTGGAGCTGATCGCGCGCCCCCACGACGGCCGCACCGGCGAGGTCTTCCAGGCCCTGATGGCCGGTGCCACCGCCGAGGAGGTCCACCAGATCACCGGCATCGACCCGTGGTTCGTCGACCAGCTCGTGTTGCTGGTCGAGGTCGCCCGCCAGGTGGCCGAGGCCCCCGAGCTGACCGCCGACGTGCTGCGCCTGGCCAAGCGCCACGGCTTCTCCGACGCCCAGATCGCGTCGGCCCGCCACATGGGCACCGACGTGGTGCGCGGCGTGCGCTGGGCGCTGGGCATCCGCCCCGTCTACAAGACCGTCGACACCTGTGCGGCCGAGTTCGCCGCCCGAACGCCCTACCACTACTCGTCCTATGACGAGGAGACCGAGATCGCGCCCCGCACCAAGGAGGCGGTGCTGATCCTCGGCTCCGGCCCGAACCGCATCGGCCAGGGCATCGAGTTCGACTACTCCTGCGTGCACGCCGCCATGGCGCTGAGTGCCGCCGGCTACGAGTCGATCATGGTCAACTGCAATCCCGAGACCGTCTCCACCGACTACGACACCTCCGACCGGCTCTACTTCGAACCGCTCACGCTCGAGGACGTGCTGGAGATCTACCACGCCGAGTGCCAGGCCGGTCCGGTCGTGGGCGTCATCGTGCAGCTGGGCGGGCAGACCCCGCTCAAGCTCGCCCAGCAGCTCAAGGACGCCGGGGTGCCGATCGTCGGCACCAGCCCGGAGGCCATCCACCTGGCCGAGGAGCGCGGCGCCTTCGAGGCAGTGCTGCACGATGCCGGCCTGCGCGCCCCCGCCCACGGCATGGCCGTCAGCTTCGACCAGGCCCGGGTCATCGCCGAGGAGATCGGCTACCCGGTGCTGGTGCGCCCCTCCTATGTGCTGGGCGGGCGCGGCATGGAGACCGTCTATGACGAGACCAGCCTGCAGCGCTACATCGCCAGCTCCACGCTGATCAGCGCCACCAGCCCGGTGCTGGTGGACCGCTTCCTGCTCGATGCGGTGGAGATCGACGTCGACGCCCTCTACGACGGGACCGAGCTCTACCTGGGCGGCGTCATGGAGCACATCGAGGAGGCCGGGGTGCACTCCGGTGACTCCGCCTGCGCCCTGCCGCCGATCACGCTCGGCAGCGAGGTCATCGACCAGATCCGCACCTCCACCGAGGCCATCGCCCGCGGCGTGGGCGTGCGCGGCCTGCTCAACATCCAGTTCGCCCTGGCCGGGGACGTGCTCTACGTCCTGGAGGCCAATCCGCGGGCCAGCCGCACCGTCCCCTTCGTCTCCAAGGCCACCGCCACGGAACTGGCGAAGGCGGCGACCATGATCATGATGGGCTCCACCATCGCGGAACTGCGCGTGCAGGGCGTCCTGCGCAAGACGGTGGACGGCTCCCACACCTGGCCGGGCGTCCCCATGGCCGTCAAGGAGGCCGTGCTGCCCTTCAACCGTTTCCGCACCCCGGACGGCCACAATGTCGACACCATCCTCGGCCCGGAGATGCGCTCCACCGGCGAGGTGATGGGCCTGTCAGGCACCTTCGGCGAGTCCTTCGCCAAGGGACTGGCCGCGGCCGGGCACCACCTGCCCACCTCGGGCTCCTTCTTCGTCTCCATGGCCAACAAGGACAAGCGGCACTCGATCTTCCCGGTCAAGAAGCTGCACGACATGGGCTTCACGATCCTGGCCACCGGCGGCACCGCCACGGTGCTCAACCGCCAGGGGGTCGAGACCACGGTCGTGCGCAAGCTCTCCGAGGGACGCGGCCCCAATGGCGAGCCCACCATCGTGGACCTGATCCGCAGCGGCGAGGTGCACGCGCTGTTCAACACACCCGGCAAGCCCACCGGCACCGAGCGCGCCGACGGCTACGAGATCCGCGCCTCCGCCGTGGTCAACGGCGCCGTGTGCATCACCACGGCCCAGGGCTTCGCAGCCTGCGTCCAGGCCGTCGAGGTGATGCAGCAGCAGCACGAGGGCCGTTCCGAGATCGCCGTGCGCTCGTTGCAGGAATGGGCCGCCGAAGTCGAGGCCGCACTGGAGGCAGACAAGTGACCGGCTCCGAGGCCCTGACCCGGGGCCTGCTCGCTGGTTACCAGCACCTGGTGCGCCCCGCGCTCTTCCGCGCCCGCGGCGGGGACGCCGAGAAGATCCACGAGGACATGATCCAGGCCCTCGGACTGGTCGGCCACGTGCCGCAGCCAGTCCTCGGCCTGGGCACGGCTGCCATGGCCCGTCGCTCCAGCACCCTGGTGGCCGGGATCGACTTCCCCGGACGGGTCGGCGTCGCGGCTGGCCTGGACAAGAACGGCGTCGCCGCCCGTGCCTGGGCCGGCCTCGGCTTCGGCTTCGCCGAGTTGGGCACCGTCACCGCCTTCGGTCAGCCGGGCAACCCCAAGCCGCGCGTCTTCCGCGCCCGCGAGTCCCGCGGGATCGTCAACCGGATGGGCTTCAACAACGAGGGCGCCACGGCCTTGGCCGAGCGCCTCGACGGATGGGGCGTGCGCCGCGGCAACCGGGCCCTGGGCATCCCGCTCGGCATCAGCCTGGGAAAGACCAAGGTGACCCCGCTGGAGGATGCGGTCGAGGACTACCTCACCAGCCTGCGCCTGCTCGCGGACAAGGCCGACTACGTCGCGATCAACATCTCCAGCCCCAACACCCCGGGCCTTCGCAGCCTGCAGGACGGCGAGGCACTGCGCAAACTGGTCACGGCACTGGTCGCCGAGACCCGCGAGCTCGACCCGTCCGACCCGGTGCCGGTCTTCGTCAAGGTGGCACCTGACCTCACCACCGAGGCCCTCGACGAGGTGCTCGCCACCTGCGTGGAGGCCGGGGTGCGCGGCATGATCGCCACCAACACCACCCTGGCGCGCGACGGACTGGTGGGACAGGACCGCAGCCTGGCCACCGAGGCCGGGGGGCTGTCGGGAGCCCCGCTGACCGTGCGCTCCCGAGAGATGGTGCGCCACATCGCCGAGACCACCGACCTGCCGGTGATGGGGGTTGGCGGCATCATGACGCCCGCCGACGCGCAGGCCATGTTCGACGCCGGCGCCAGCCTGGTGCAGCTCTACACCGGCTTCATCTACCACGGCCCCGCCCTGGTGCGCGGCATCAACCGGCTCGGCTGAGCACAGGAGAGGCAGACATGAACTACTTCGAGCGCCTGCAGGCCCTCACCGCCGAGCGCGGGGCGCTGTGCGTCGGCATCGACCCGCACCCGCAGATCCTCGAGGCGTGGGGGTTGGTCGACGACGTCAAGGGCCTGGAGACCTGTGCCCGCACCATGGTGGAGGCCCTGGGCGCCGAGGTGGCCGTCTTCAAGCCGCAGTCTGCCTTCTATGAGGTGCACGGCTCGGCCGGCATCGCCGTGCTGGAGCGCGTGCTGGACGACATCCGGCAGGCTGGCGCCCTGAGCATCCTCGACGTCAAGCGCGGCGACATCGGCTCCACCATGGCCGGCTATGCCCGCGCCTACCTGTCCGAGGACGCCCCGCTGCGGGCCGATGCCATCACCCTGGCGCCCTACCTGGGCTTCGAGTCGCTGCGACCCGCGATGGACCTGGCCCACGAGACTGGACGCGGCCTCTACGTGCTGGCCCGCACCAGCAATCCCGAGGGTGGCGACGTGCAGTTGTCCACCACTTCGGCCGGGGGCAGCGTCTCGCAGTCGATCGTCGACGCGGCCGCCGCCGAGAACGAGCGGTCGGGCCAGTACGCCATCGGCCTGGTGGTGGGTGGCACCCACGCCGATCCCGGCTGTGACGTGAGCTGCTTCAACGGCTCGGTGCTGGTGCCCGGCATCGGGGCCCAGGGCGGCACCATCGAGGGTCTGCGCGAGATCTTCGGACAGGCCACCGATCGGCTGCTCCCGTCGGCCAGCCGCCAGGTGATGCGTGGTGGGCCGGAGCACCAGGGACTGCGCGCCGAGCTGCACCAGCTGCTCGGCTGAGGCCTGCTGCGTGGACGGGAGACCGAAAAAGTGCCGTTCGTGTGGTGAAAGGGGCTGCGGCTAGCCCTTTCTCACGCTATTTTGGGGATTGACCAGGCAACGGGGTGCCCGGCACCAAGGATTGGAGGCCCGTGATGGCGATTCCCACACTCTCACCCGAACAGCTCCAGGCGGCGCGCGAGGCAGCCACCCAGGCCCGTCGTGCCCGTGCCGACCTCAAGGAGAAGGTGCGCAGCGGCACCCTCACCCTGGGACAGGCCCTGGACATCGCAGCCCAGGACGACGTGCTGGCCCACGTGAAGGTCGTCGACCTGCTCAAGGCACTGCCGCGCGTCGGCGACAAGCGCGCCGGCGAGATCATGGACCGACTCGAGATCGCCAGCAACCGCCGCGTGCGCGGGCTGGGCCGCCACCAGGTGGCGGGTCTCAAGGCCGAGTTCGAGTGACGCAGCGCACGGAGTCCACCCTGGGGGTCCGAGCCCCCAGGGTGAGCGTCATCAGCGGCCCGACCGCTGTCGGCAAGGGCACCGTGGTGGCGCGGCTCAAGCAACTCCATCCCGGCGTCTACGTCTCGACCTCGGCGACCACGCGTCCGCCCCGGCCCGGGGAGATCGACGGGGTGCACTACCACTTCCTCACCGAAGAGGCCTTCGACGAACTGGTCGCCAACCGGGGGCTGCTGGAGTGGGCCGTGGTGCACGGCCGACACCGCTACGGCACGCTGCGCCGCCCGGTCGACGAGGCCGTGGCCCGGGGCGAGGCCGTCGTCCTGGAGATCGACCTGCAGGGCGCCCGCCAGGTGCGGCAGAGCTATCCCGATGCCCAGCACATCTTCCTGGAACCGCCCAGCTGGGACGAACT
Organism: Luteococcus sediminum; assembly: GCF_054783495.1. Classification (NCBI taxonomy): domain Bacteria; kingdom Bacillati; phylum Actinomycetota; class Actinomycetes; order Propionibacteriales; family Propionibacteriaceae; genus Luteococcus; species Luteococcus sediminum. The sequence continues at coordinate 172,834 of NZ_BAAGQL010000001.1, forward strand.
GGTGCGCCGCCTCGTGGGCCGGGGGACCGAGACGCCCGAGCAGCAGGAGCGCCGCCTGGTCACCGCCAAGGAGGAACTGGCGCGGATGAACGAGTTTGACCACGTCGTGGTGAACCGTGAGATCGATCAAACGGTGGAAGATTTGGTAGGCTTGCTGGGCTTGTGACCTCAGGTCACGCTCGGCGGCCACTGCCGTCACACACCCGGACAAGAACGAAGGCTCACCTTGACCACAAACATCCCCGAGGGCGTCACCAACCCGCCTGTCGACGAACTGCTCGACAAGGTCGACTCGAAGTACCGCCTGGTGCTCTTCGCGGCCAAGCGCGCCCGTCAGATCAATGCCTACTACTCGCAGCTCGGCGAGGGCCTGCTCGAGAACGTCGGCCCCCTGGTGGAGACCGGCGTGCAGGAGAAGCCGCTGTCCATCGCCATGCGCGAGATCCAGGCCGACGTGCTGGAGTGCAAGGAGATCGATCCCGAGGCGGAGGCTGCTGCCCGCGCCGAGGCAGAGGCCGAGGTCGATCCCGACTTCGCCCTGATCGGCGACCCCTTCGGCGAGATCGATCCCGCCTGACGGATCGGCCACGACCATGTCTGACACCACGTCCGACGCCAGCGGTGCCACCGCCCCCCGGGTCGTCCTCGGGGTGGCCGGTGGCATCGCTGCGTACAAGGCCTGCGAGGTCGTGCGGCGCCTGCGCGAGGCCGGCTGTGACGTCACCGTCGTGCCCACCGCCAATGCACTGAAATTCGTCGGCGCCGCCACCTGGGAGGCGCTCAGCGGCAAGCGTGTGAACACCGACGTGTGGAGCGACATCACCGAGGTCCCGCACGTGCGGCTGGGTCAGACCGCCGACCTGGTGGCCGTCGTCCCCGCCACCGCGGACCTGCTCTCGCGTGCCGCGACCGGCCGGGCCGATGACCTGCTCACCAATGTGTTGCTGACCGCGCACGGGCCCGTCGCAATGTTCCCCGCGATGCACACCGAGATGTGGCAGCATCCGGCGACCGTCGAGAATGTCGCCACCCTGCGTCGCCGTGGCGTTGTGGTGAAGGACCCCGCCGTCGGACGACTCACCGGCACCGACACGGGGCCCGGACGGCTCCCGGAGCCCGCCGAGATCGCCGCGATCTGCCTGCAACTGTTGGCAGGAGGCCACGAGGCCACCGCCCGCATCGCAGCCCAGGACCTTGCCGGGCGACGTGTCGTCGTCTCGGCCGGTGGCACCCACGAGGCCCTCGACCCGGTGCGCTTCCTCGGCAACTCCTCCAGCGGCCTGATGGGCGTGGCCATCGCCCGCGAGGCCAGCCTGCGTGGCGCCGAGGTGGAGCTGGTCGCAGCCAACATGCAGGCCGAGCCTCCCTCTGGCGTCACCGTCACCCGCGTCGTTTCCACCGAGGACCTGCACGCGGCGATGCAGCGCGCCGCCGCCGACGCCGATGCCGTGGTGATGGCTGCCGCACCGGCCGACTTCACGCCGGCCAGCGTCAGCGAGGGCAAGATCAAGAAGGACGGCGACGGCGCCCCCGAGCTGCACCTGGTGCAGACGACCGACGTGTTGCGCTCGCTGGTCACGACCAGGACCGAGGACGCCACACGCAAGGGCCAGGTGATCGTCGGTTTCGCCGCCGAGACCGCCCCGGAGGCTGAAGAACTGCTGGAGCTGGGCCGTCACAAGCTGGCCCGCAAGGGGTGCGACCTGCTGGTGCTCAACGATGTCTCGGGAGGCAAGGTCTTCGGCCTGCCGAGCACTCGTGTGGTCGTGATCGACTTCGCGGGTGCGGTGGCGCAGGCCGAAGGGACCAAGGCCGAGGCCGCCGCCGTCATCGTCGAGGCCATCCGGCGAAGCCTGGCCGCGCGCGACTGAGCCGGGCCCGGACTGTCAGGTCGTCCTGTCAGGACCTCGCGTTAGGGTGGAGGTGCCCCGCACGCCAGGGGGCCGTGGTCGGGCATGTGGCCCGACGCATCACACGTCACGCGCCGGGCTTGTCGCCCGGACAGAATGGAGAATCCCATGAGCAGGCTCTTCACCTCGGAATCGGTCACCGAAGGCCATCCCGACAAGGTGGCCGACGCGATCAGCGATGCCGTCCTCGACGCCATGCTGGCCCAGGACAAGGGTGCCCGCGTCGCGGTCGAGACCCTCGTGACCACCGGACTGGTGGTGGTGGCCGGCGAGGTCACCACCGAGGCCTATGCCGACATCTCTGGCCTGGCCCGCAAGACCGTCCTTGACATCGGCTACGACTCCTCCGACAAGGGCTTCGACGGCCGCTCCTGCGGTGTCAGCGTGGCCATCGGCTCGCAGAGCCCCGACATCGCCCAGGGCGTCGACCACGCCTTCGAGAAGCGCGAGGGCTCGGGCGATGCGCTCGACCTGCAGGGCGCCGGCGACCAGGGCCTGATGTTCGGCTACGCGTGCAATGAGACCGAAAGCCTCATGCCGCTGCCCATCGACCTGGCCCACCGCCTCTCCGAGCGGCTGACCGCCGTGCGCAAGCAGGGCGTGCTGGACTACCTGCGCCCCGACGGCAAGACCCAGGTGACCATCGAGTACGACGAGGCCGGCAGGCCGGTCGGTGTCGACACGATCGTCATGTCCACCCAGCATGCCGACGGCATCAGCATCGACAGCACCATCACCCCCGACCTGGAGCGCCACGTCATCGGTCCCGTGCTGGAGGGCTATGACCTGCGCACCGAGGGCATGAAGACCTTCATCAACCCCACCGGCAAGTTCGTCATCGGCGGCCCGATGGGTGACGCCGGTGTCACCGGTCGCAAGATCATCGTCGACACCTATGGCGGCATGGCCCGGCACGGAGGCGGTGCCTTCAGTGGCAAGGACCCGTCGAAGGTGGACCGTTCGGCCGCCTACGCGCTGCGCTGGGTGGCCAAGAACGTGGTGGCGGCCGGGCTGGCCGAGCGTTGCGAGGTGCAGGTGGCCTATGCGATCGGCAAGGCGGCCCCGGTGGGCTTCTACGTCGACACCTTCGGCACCGGCAAGGCCAGTGAGGCGCAGATCCGCGACGCTGTGCTGGAGGTCTTCGACCTGCGCCCGGCCGCGATCGTGCGCGACCTGGGACTGCTCGACGTGACCTACTCGGACTTCACCGCCTATGGCCACTTCGGCCGTCAGCTGCCCGGCATGAACTGGGAGAAGCTGGACCGCGCCGAGGCGCTGAAGCTCGCCCTGCGCTGAGCCGGTCCGGCTCGGCGCCGGAAGCCGGTGACAGTGGCGTGGAGTCCTCCAGCTGGAGGCCTCCACGCCCACTGGCCTGTTCGGGGCCTGAACCCGTGTCTGGCTCAGCGACGAAGCTTGCCCAGATGGTGCACCCGTCGCGCGATCCGCTTGTAGGGCAGGGCCAGCGCCGAGCCGACCAGCAGGCCCAGCGCGATCGAGGTGACCAGGCCCAGGACGTCATAGACCGCGGCCGCCTGGCCGGTGCCCAGGCCGACCGTTGTGATCCCCATCAGGCCGAGCGTTCCGGGCACCAGCAGCCAGAAGCTCGGCAGGAAGGTGATCAGTCGGGGCAAATTGGCGCGGGTGGCCTCCACCAGCGTCGACAGGAAGCTCGCGACCACGGCCCCGAGGAAGGCCCCCACCGGCAGGGAGTGGCCGTAGTACTGGCCGGTGGTCTGGGTGAGGAAGGTGGCCACCAACACCAGCGAGGTCCAGCCGAACAGGCTCCACGGCACCGATTCGCTCAAGGTGATGCCGAAGGCGATGAAGGCCAGGCCCACGAGGTAGGCCCACCAGCCCAGGCCGTCCAGCCGGGTATTGGTCAGGGTGCTGGTGGGCACCTGCACCACCAGCCCGGCGGCGATCACACCCAGGCAGAACAGCAGCAGCTGCACGATGCCCTGGAAGAAGCGGGCGGTGCCCGAGACCATCGAGCCAGTGGCCAGCTCGGCGATGCCCGTGCTCAACAGCGCCCCGGGCAGCAGCACGGCGATCGGGCAGATCAGGGTGCGCAGCGGGCCGTCGATGATCCCCATCCGGGCCGATCCCAGCACCACCAGCGAGACGACGAAGGCGGCGACGGTGGGCAGCAGCGCCCCGAGCAGGGCGTGGCGGGTGGAGCCGCGCATCAGGGCGCTGACCATCAACGAGCACAGCCCGGCCAGCAGCACATTGGCCAGCACCGGCTGCATGATCAGGCAGATTCCCATGCTGACCAGGACCAGGCCGCCGTAGAAGCCGGCCCGGCCGTAGCGGTGCGGGATGCGTCGGGCGTCACCCAGCGCCAGGACCGCCTGCGCGATGGTGATCCGGTCGGACATCAGGTCGCGGCGCACCTCTCCGACGGTCAGTGACTGGTCGAGCCGCAGGCCGCTGCTGATGCGCTCCACCGTCGAGGGCTCACCGGAAGCCAGGGGACAGCGTGAGGGCGGTGGGGTGGGCGGAGACCTGGACGTCCGGGTGGCCCAGGTGGGTGCCGAGGCGTCGCACCTCGTTCTCGGCATCGGTGACGGTGGCGCCTCCTGCGATGAGGGAGGCTCCGACATAGGCCAGCAGGCGTCGCATGGAGGTGGCCTCGAGGGCCTGGTCGGGGATCACGCGAACACCCTAGTGCCGCGGATGGCCCGGCTTGTCGGTGGCAGCCCCTACCATCGGGGACGTGACTGATCTCCCGGTGGCCCGCTGCGCACTCGACGTGCCCTTGGCCCACCTGGACCGCTTCTTCGACTACGAAGTGCCCGAGTCCCTGGTCGAGCAGGCGGTGCCAGGGGCCAGGGTGCGGGCTCGATTTGCGGGGCGGATGGTCGACGGGTTCGTCATCGAACGCCTCGCCACCAGCGATGCCGGGGTGAAGCTGGCCCGCCTGGAGAAGGTGGTCAGCGCCGAGCCGGTGTTGCTGCCCCAGCAGGTGGAGCTGGTGCGGGCCGTCGCCGCCCACTGCGCAGGCTCCTTCAGCGACGTGGTTCGCCTGGCCGTGCCGCCGCGTCACGCCGCCACGGAGAAGGCCAACCCCAAGCCGTGGCCGGAGCCGACGCTGCCCGATGACGTCCAGGGCCCGCTGCCGCTGCACGAGCACGGCACCGACTTCCTCGACCGGGTTGCCGCCGGCGAGCCGGTGCGCGCCTTCTGGCAGGTGGCCCCGAGCGCGGCCGTCGACCCCTTCCAGGGACTGGTGCAGGCTTGCGTCGCCGCGCTGCGTGCCGGCAAGGGGGCGCTGCTGCTCGTCCCAGACGTCAAGGACCTGGAGGCGCTGCAGGCTCGGCTGGTGCCCGTGGTGGGGGCCGGTGCCATCGCGCTGCTGCATGCCGAGATGGGGCCCTCGGCCCGCTATCGCAACTACCTGGCCGTGGCGCGGGGGAGTGCGAGGGTCGTCATCGGCACCCGGGCCGCGGCCTTCGCCCCGGTGCACGATCTGGGGCTGGTGGCGCTGTGGGACGACGGGGACGACCTGTGGTCCGAGCCGCGCGCACCGTACTTCCACGTCCGCGACGTCGCCGCGATTCGTGCCACCCAGGAGCGCACCGCACTGCTCTTTGCCGCCCGGGGCCGCAGCGCCGAGGCACAGCAGTGGGTGGAACGCGGCTGGTTGGCGCCAATCGAGATGCCGACCGCGGTGGCGCGACGTACCGCACCGGCGGTGCGGGTGGCCGGGGACAGCGACCAGGCCCTGGAACGAGACCCGCTGGCGGCGAGCATCCGCCTGCCGAACCTGGTCTTCCAGACGATCCGTGCGGGCCTGGCCCAGGGGCCGGTGCTGGTGCAGGTGCCCCGCAGCGGTTACCTGGTGACACTGAGCTGCCAGACCTGCCGCACCCCCGTGCGCTGCCCGCACTGCCAGGGGCCCGTGCAGGGTAGACGGAGCGACGGACAACGCCAGCTCTCCTGCGGCTGGTGTGGTCGGCTGGTGGTGGGCTGGCGCTGCCAGACCTGCGGCGACGACCGGCTACGGGCCCCCGTCGTCGGGTCGGTGCGCACCACCGAGGAACTGGGCCGTTCCTTCCCCGGAGTGTCCGTCGTCGACTCCTCGGGCGACCACGTGCGCGCCAGCGTGGCGGGCGAGCCAGCTCTGGTCGTCGCCACCCCCGGAGCCGAACCGGTGGCCGAGCTGGGCTATGCGGCGGCGGTGCTGCTGGACACCACGATGTTGCTCCAGCGCCCCGACCTGCGGGCCAGCGAGGAGGCACTGCGGCGCTGGCTGAACGTGCTCGGCCTGGTGCGCGGCGGCGACCAGGGCGGGACTGTGGCCGTCGTCGGGCCGAGCGAGGACCGCACCATCCAGGCGCTGGTGCGCGTCGACCCGGCGGGCTTTGCCGCCCGCGAGCTCACCGACCGGCGTGAGGCGCGGCTGCCGCCGGCCGTGAAGTTCCTCACCGTGGAGGGCAGCTCCGAGGCGCTGCGTGACTTCGTGGCGGTGGCGGAGCTGCCCGAGGTGGTCGACGTGCTGGGCCCGGTGCCCCTGCCGCCGTCGGCTGCCAGCGAGGAGCCGCTGGACCGGCTGACGCTGCGCACGCCGCTGGCCAGTGGCCGGGAGCTGGTCCGGGCGGCCCGGGCGGCGCTGGGGGTGCGCTCGGCCAAGAAGTCTGCCGGTGCGCTGCGGGTCCGGGTGGACCCGTCGCGTCTGGCCTGATCCCGGCCAGAGCTGTGGACTTGGCCGCTCGAACACCTGTGCGATAGGTTCGCCGCTTCTGTTCGCCTGCCCTTGAAGGGATCCCACCCGCATGATGGGTCGCACTCACGCCCTGGCCGGGGTCGTCATGACCCTGGCACTGCAACCCCTGTTCACGCCCTTGGGCATGCCCGACACCACCACGGGCACCTGCCTGGCGGTGGTGGGCGCGGCCGGGGGAGCGATGCTGCCCGACCTCGACCACCGCCACGCCACCGTCGCGCGCAGCCTGGGCCCGGTGAGCAAGGCCGTCACGGTCGTCGTCGCCGCGATCTCGGGTGGCCACCGCAACGGCACCCACAGCATCCTCGGGGTGGTGGTGTTCACGGCGTTGAGCTGGTGGCTCGTGGGCCTGGGTGGCTGGCCGGCGACGCTCTGGGCCGCCTTCGTGCTGGCCATCGGATCGGCGGCGCTGCACATTCGCTTCCGCAAGTCCAGCGCCGTGGCCCACACGCTGATGTGTCTCGCGGGGGTCGTCTGGCTGATCGACTCGGGGCGGACCGCGAGCTTCCCGTGGCAGGCCCTGACCTGGGGTGTCGGCGTCGGTGCCTTCTCGCACGCCATCCTGCCCACCGACGCGTTGACCCGTCAGGGCTGCCCGTGGCTGTGGCCGGTCAGTCGCAAGCGTTTCCGGCTGGCGAACCTGTCCACCGACCACTTCATGGAGAACGGGCCGGTGTGGTGGTCGCTGTGCGCCGGGCTCACCTGGCTCGTCCTGCTGAGGGCTGGCGTGACCTGGGTCGACGTGGTGAGCTCGGTCGAGTCCTGGCGTCACACCGGACGGGACCTGCGGGCAGCCTTCACGCGCTGACGAGGACCTCGAGCCTGGCTGGAGGGTGTGGCCCTTCCGGTCAGGCGGCAGCTGTGCGCCGCAGGGCTCGTCGGATGGGACCGACGACCATGAGTGCGGCAAGAACGACCAGACCGACAAGTTGGGTGACGGCCGTCGGGGTCCAACCGGCGCGGTCAAGCTCTTCCGGGAACCAGTGGAAGGCCAGACGCCAACAGGCGAGCAGACCGATGACGGACAGCACCAGGCTGGCGGAGCGGTTGGCTGGGTTCATCATTGACCTCCTCGTCCTTGGGATTTCCAGTAACGCCGCATGACAGGGATTGCGGCCGTGATCTTGGTGGAACGGCATGTGTCACGCACGAGATTCGGCATCCCACTGGGCCAGCACTCCTTCACCACCGGCGAAGCTCACTGTGGGGATCGTGAAGTCGCGGGTGATCTCGCGGAATCCGATCCGTGCGTGGAGGGCGAGCGAAGCCCGGTTGCGGGTGTTGGCGAAGAACCAGACATGGCGGGCTCCCCGCTGCTGGAGCCCAGGAAGCCGGGCCACCGTCAGTGCCTCAGCGACCCCTCAGTGCACTGATCTTCGGCGGTGAACTTGGCGAACTCGGCCATGAACGCACGCGCGCAGAGGATGCGAGCAGGGTGAAGTCCCAATCGATCTCCGTGGCAAGAACCCAGCTGCGATCTGAGGGCCACATCAGAGACGCCGACTGCCCTGAACTGCCAAGCTCATCGCATCCGGGCCACTGACGCAGGTCTCCCGGTGGCCCAGAAAAGACCAGGTGGCGCCGCCCCGGCAGCTCCAGCATCGGGCCATCCCACCGCGGCTCCGGCCACCAGCCGAAGCCTTTGTTGAGGATGCTCACGCAGCTGTCGCGCGATGAAAGGGCGGACGGCGGGGCGGTTCCGTTCACCAGCTCTTCCTGCAGTACCTGCGTGAGCGCGCTTGCCATTCGGATCGCACGCCGAAGGTTTCCCCAAACACTTGTTTTCGATCACATGTTCGATACAATGAAGTATCGAATCAGTCACTCGGGGAGGGGGCAGGTCATGACGCTGACGGTCACGAACGACCTGCCGCACGATGCCGTCTCCACGGTCGAGGCCTTCAAGCAGATCAAGGCCAGGCGGCGGTCCTTGGAGGTCGAGGAGCTGGTCCTTGCCGTACATTTCGCGGACCTCTACGGACACGTCGACGTGCCGATGCACGTGCTGCCCGGGCAGCAGCGGATGGTGGGCTTCGGTGGTGACGGCACCCCGCAGGTGGCCGAGTTCTGCACCTTGGAGCTGGCTGCAGTGCTCGACCTGCGGGACGTGACGGTGAAGTCACTCATCGCGGATGCCCTCGATCTTCGCCACCGGTTGCCGCGCGTCTGGAGCCTGGTCCTGGAGGGCCGGGTTCCGGTTTGGCACGGACGCCAGATGGCGAGCGCCACTCGTGTCCTGGACGCGCACGCGGCTGGTCTGGTGGATCTGCAGCTGGCCCGTCAGGTCGTCGGCATGACCTTGAGGCGAGTGCAGGAGCTCGTCGACGGGCTCGTGCTTGTACACCTTCCCGTCGAGGAGGCGGAGGAACGACGCCAGTCGGCCCTGGACTCACGTGGGGTGTGGATCGGGCAGATGGTAGATGGGGTGGCCGGCGTCGACGCCGTCCTGGACGCGCCCGACGGCCTGCGTCTGGAGGCTGCAGTCGAGAAAGTCTCACAGGTCCTGGCTGCCGGCGGTGCCCCGGGTGGCCGTGACGCCCGTCGCGCCCAGGCCCTCGGCCTGCTGGCCTCGCCTGCTCGTGCCTTGAACCTGTTGCAGGCTGACCTCCTGGACGAGCTGCCCATCGACCACTGTGCGGCCAAGGATCGCAGGAGCGATTCGGCCGCGGCGCCTAACCCTGAGCCAGTCGAGGGCACCCGAGAGGACGCCAGCTGCGACGGTGAAAGGGTTGCCCAGGTCGAGCCCGGCGAGGCGCCACTCGCCCAGATCCTGCACGACGCTCGGATGATCGACCTTCCGGCCCTCACACCGGCGCAGCTCACAGCTCTCGAACCACGGGCGGACCTCGTCGTCCACATCAGCGACGAAACGCTCGTCGCCGGCAGCGGCCCGGCCAGGGCAGCGAAACTCCAACCCTTGCTGGCCGAGTGGCTCGACCATTTGCTCCCCGGCCATCGCATCACCGTCCGGCCCGTCATTGACGCCAACCACCAGGTGCCGTCGGACTCCTACGAGTGCCCGCCGACGATGCGCGAGGCGATCGAGTACCGCAACCCCTATGAGGTTTTCCCCGGCTCCACCAGGCGCTCCGCCGGTCTCGACCTGGACCACACCATCGCGTGGACGCCACCGCCCAGCACCACGGGCCCAACCATGGCTCCAACCCGGTCACCGTCCGTGTCGGCGGGCGTGGGAACGGTCTCCGGGCTGGTCGGCAGGTCCAGAACCGGCCCGCCCGACGGGTACGGAACCCCGGCCAGTCCGCCCGGCGGAGACGCGGTCTCGAACAGCGCGCCGTCATCGCCGCCGTCGGCACCACCGGCACAGCCACTGACCAGGCCCGACAACCTTGGCCCGCTCACTCGGAAGGTGCACCGGGCCAAGACCCACGGCGGCTGGTCCCTGCACCAACCCCTCCCGGGTCACTTCCTGTGGCAATCGCCGCTGGGCTACCGCTACCTCGTCACCCCGTCGCGCACCATCGACCTCGGACGCCCCGACGCGCCTGCACGTCAACGCGTCACCTGACACTGCCCAAGCCCTGACAACCGCCCAGCTCTGACAGACCCCACTGCCCAAGCCCTGGCACCGCCCTCGGTGGGCAGGCGGGCAGAAGGGGGGCGGGGAGGCCAGTGGCTGGGCGGGTTGGAGCATTGAGCAGGTGCTCGCGGCCCATCACTGCCCTCGGTGCGGCGAGGGGTCGTCTGATGCCCGGTAGGTTGGAGCGGTGAGAATCGTCTTCGCCGGAACCCCGGACCCTGCAGTCCCCAGTCTGGATGCCCTCGTGGCCGCCGGGCACGAGGTGGTGGGCGTGGTGACGCGTCCCGACGCGCCGTCGGGACGCGGCAAGAAGCTGCGGCCCTCACCGGTCGCCGTGCGCGCCGCGGAGCTCGGCCTCGAGGTGGTCAAGCCCACCCATCCCCGCGACGAGGACTTCATCGCCTGGCTCGCCGCCAAGGCACCCGAGGCCTGCCCAGTGGTGGCCTACGGCGCCCTGGTGCCCCAGAAGGTGCTCGACATCCCCACCCATGGCTGGCTCAACCTGCACTTCTCGCTGCTACCCGCCTGGCGCGGTGCGGCCCCCGTACAGCGCAGCATCATGGCCGGCGAGACCATCACCGGTGCCAGCGTCTTCGAGCTCGTCGCAGAACTCGACGCCGGACCCGTCTACCGCACGCTGACTGAAGACGTCGGCGCACTCGACACCTCCGCCGACCTGCTGGAGCGCCTGTCCCACAGCGGTGCCGAGCTGCTGGTGCAGACCCTCGCCGACATCGCCGCGGGCGCCACACCGACGCCGCAGCCAGACGAGGGCATCACCCTGGCCCCCAAGATCACCGTCGACGAGACCCGCATCGACTGGCAGCAGCCCGCCGCGCGGATCGGCGCCCTCGTCCGCGGCGCCAACCCGAACCCCGGCGCCTGGACCATGCTGGAGGGCCAGCGCTTCAAGGTGCTGCTCGCCACCCCCGCCACCAGCCTGCCCGAAGGCCTCCAGGAGGAAACCCTGTTCCCCGGCGCCCTGCACGCCACCAAGCGCCAGCTGCTCGTCGGCACCGGCGACGGCGTGCTGGAACTGGTGCAGGTGCAGGCCTTCGGCAAGAAGCAGATGGCCGGCGCCGACTGGGCGCGCGGCATGCACGCCCTGCCCGAGGGATTCGAGCGCGACCACGAGGAGAACCGATGAACCAGCAGCGTCCCCGCAAGGACTTCCGTGGCCGTCGCGACCTGCCGCCCGAGCGCTTCATCGACTTGGCCCGGATGGCCGCCTTCGACACGCTGCGCGACGTCCACTCCTCAGGCGCCTACGCCAACCTGGCGCTCGCCGACCAGCAGCGCGCCCACGACCTGACCCCGCAGGAGGCCGGCCTGTGCACCGAGCTGGTCAACGGCACCTGCCGCTGGGAGGGCACCTACGACCGCATCATCGAGGCCGCCGCCGGGCGCAGCCTCGACTCCCTGCAGCCCGCTATTGTCGACGTGCTGCGCCTTGGCACCCATCAGCTGCTCGGTATGCGCACCCCGACCCACGCCGCCGTGTCCACCTCGGTGGACCTGGCCGGTGTCGCGCTGGGGGAGCGCACCACCGGCGTCGTCAACGCCATCATCCGCAAGGTGGCGCGCAAGGACCTCGACGAGTGGCTCGACGAGCTCACCGAGGGCATGGGCACACTCGGCGCGCTGGTGCTGCGCACCGGCCACCCACGCTGGATCGTCGACGCCTGGGCTGCGGTGCTGCCCGCCGACGAGCTGGAGGCGGCACTGCAGGCCGACAATGTCGCGCCGGTTCCCAGCCTGGTGGTGCGACCCGGGCTGGCCGAGCGCGACGAACTGCTGGCCGACGGCGGCCGCCCCACCAAGTATTCGCCCTTTGGCGTCGTGCGCGAGGGCAACCCCTCCGACATCCCTGCGGTCCGCCAGCGTCGAGCCGGAGTGCAGGACGAGGGCTCGCAGCTGGTGGCCCTCGCCCTGACCCGCGTCGAGACCGACCAGGGGCGCTGGCTCGACCTGTGCGCCGGACCGGGCGGCAAGGCGGCACTGCTGGCCGGCCTGGCCCAGCAGGACGGCTCCACCCTGCTGGCCAATGAACTGCACGAGCACCGCGCCGAGCTGTTGCGCAAGGCGCTGATGGCCTATCCGGTCAACCAGTGGCAGGTGGTGACCGGCGACGCCACCGCCGGCGACTGGGAGCCCGGCAGCTTCACCCGCGTGATGGCCGACGTGCCCTGCTCCGGGCTGGGCTCGCTGCGACGCCGCCCCGAGTCCCGGTGGCGCCGCAGCCCCCAGGAGGTGCATGAGCTGTACGACCTGCAGGCCCAGCTGCTGGATGCCGCGATCGAGGCGGCCGCCCCCGGCGGCGTGGTCGCCTACGTCACCTGCTCCCCGCACAAGGCCGAGACCAGTGCCATCGTCACCCAGGTGGTCGACGATCGCGTCGAGGTCCTCGACGCGCCGTCGCTGCTGCCCGAGGTGGACGGTGCCGCCGCGCACACCGACTCACGCTTCGTGCAGTTGTGGCCCCACCGCCACGGCACCGACGCGATGTTCCTGGCGCTGCTGCGCCGACGCTGAATCACACCGTCCAGCTGCGCGGATGTGAGGCCCGCCCCGTCATCGCCTTCCAGAATCGCCTTCCAGACACCCCGCCGTCCCTGGGAGCGGGATGCCGTGTGGCCTGCCGTCCATCTGCAGGGATGCCAAGAGCGTGCGGGCAAGGCGACGTGGAGTGATGACGATGGACCATCCGCTGGACTTCGCGGCACGGCTGCGCGAGGCACTGGTGAACTCCGGCCTGACCCTGTCGCGGATCAGGGACCAGCTGGCCGAGCGCGAGCTGGCCGTCTCACTGGCCACGCTCAGTTACTGGTCCTCGGGACGCTCGGCCCCCACCCGGGGCCGCTCGGTGGCGGTGGTGGAGGCTCCGAAGGAGATCCTTGGAACACCGCCGGGCTGGCTCACGTCCAGCCTGTCACACACTGTGCGCGAGCATGGGCTCGACCGCGTCTTCGGCCGCGAGGACTTTCTGCGTGAGGCGATCGAGGAGCACGGCCTGGCAACCTCGGTGTGGTGGCGGCACCACACCGTGCACCACATCGTCACCATCGGCGCGGACCGCCGCGAGCGAGGATTCGAGACGCGCATGCTGCAGACGGCAGCGCGCAGGGGCCCAGCGCTGGTCCATCCTGCTGGAGAGCGGCGACACTGCCAGCGTCCGCCAGGACGGCCTGCTGAGCCAGCTGATCCGCACCGTGCCCCTGGCGGAAGACCTGATGGCCTTCGAGTTCGGCCTGCAGGAGCCGCTGGAGCGAGGCCAGAAGGTGCTGGTGGCCCACAGTGTCGAGCAGGCCCGCTCCAAACCCGCGCCGGGCATCGGCTACGGCCTCAAGCGGGTGGTGGAGGAGCGGTGCTCGAAGTCCACTTCGAGGGACAGATGCCCAGCGCCATGCAGTACGAGCTGCGCGTGCCCGGCGGCGACGAGGACGTCGAACAGCCCACCCAGCCAGTGGTCTCCGGCCAGGTGGCGCAGTTCATCATTCCCGAGGCAGCCGCCGGCATGCACCAGCTCAGCTGGCAGTGGTGACCCGGGCCTGAAGTGTGAAGCCCTGGACGCGCAGCCGCTCGACCAGGGCTGTGCCCAGCGCACTGGCCGGCGTTGCCACCCCGGCCCTGAGGGCCTCGCCCGCCGCCAGGGCCAGCGCGGCCTGGCTGATCATCACCGCCGTGCCCTCGTAGCCGGGGTCGCGCCGGTCGGAGACTGTGGTGACGATCCGTGCGCCACCGGTGGTCTCGGCGTGGACCTCGATGCTGAAGTGGCCGCGGGCCCGCTGTTCCGGGCTGGGGCCCTGGCCGGGCGCGGGCAGCACCCGGTCGGCCACCTGCCGCAGCCCGGGCGTCGCCAGTGCCGCGACGAAGGCGGGCAGGGCGGCGGCGATGCCGATGCCCCGGACCAGGCCTTTGAGGCCGCGGCCGGTGTCGTGCACCTCGCGGTAGCGGAAGGCTCGGCCATAGCGCCAGCCCATCAGGGCATTGCTGCGGCGCACCAGCTGCTCGTTGTAGCGGGCCATGAAGAAGGGGGCGCTGAACTCCTTCACCTCGGCCGAGGACTCCAACCAGACCAGGTTGTTGCGGTGCCGCAACGGCTGCGGCTCCGACGCCCGGTCGGGGCTCAGGGCATAGGGGTCGGAGGACGAGCGTCCTGGGGTGCGCACACCGTGGCGGGATGCGTCGATCTGGGTGCGCAGCGCGTCGATGGTGCCGCCGGACATTGCGCCGGAGAGCTCACGCAGGTGCATCGTGGTTCCCAGCAGCTGCTCCCCGCGCTCGGCGGCGGCCTCGGCGGCAAGCATCACGCCCAGGTCGGAGGGGATCGAGTCGAAGCCGCACGAGTTCACCAGCGTCGCGCGGCTGGCCCTGGCGGCCTGGTCGAAGGAGTCGGCGACATCACGGGCGAAGAGCACCTCGCCGTTCAGGTCGACGTAGTGGGTGCCGGCCCCGGCGCAGGCCCCGGCCAGGGCCATGCCGTACTTGACGTAGGGGCCCGCGACGGCGATCACCACCGCCGTGCGACGGGCCATCGCCGCCAGCGCGTCGGCGTCGAAACTGTCGGCCACCAGCAGTGGCAGATCGGCGTGCCCCAGCTCCTGGGCGACGGCGCGCAGCCGGTCCAGGTTGCGGCCGGCCAGCGCGATCCGGGTGCCCCTGGGCGCAGAACGCACCAGCTCGGCGGCGATCAGGCGCCCAACGTATCCGGTGGCACCGTGCACCACGACGTCGAACTCGCGTCCGTGTTGGGGCCGGTCCGGCATTGCCGGTCCGTCCGTGCGGGGGGTGACTACCACCGCGCGCTCGTCGTCGGCCAGCAACAGCTCCGCGGCCTCCACCGGGCTCCCGGCGACGACAAGGTCGGCGCGCTCCCACGGCCGGTCCTCGGCGAAGAAGTCCAGCTCATGGGCCATCCACGCATGCCAGAAGGCGGTGGTCTCGTCGGCATCGCCGTTGACGCCCTGGGCGATGTCGCGCTCGATGCCGCGTCGCTCGGCCTCTTCGAAGTCGGACTGCACCCACACCACCGCATCCAGCAGGTCGGCCACGGCCCACTGGGCGGCGCCGGTGCCCTCGACGACCACCAGCGGGCTTCCTGCCGGCACGTCGATCGATCCCTCCCGGCCGCGGGCCGTCCACTGCGGTGGCACCAGGTGGACCTCCTGGCCGGCGCGGGCGGCGGTGAGCAGCTGGTGCTCCAGGTGGGCCCAGCCGAACAGCGGCTCGTGCCAGGCCAGGTCGTCGGAGTGGACCACGACGGCACCCGGCACCCGCTCGGCCAGGTCGGACGCCAGGGTCGTCTTGCCCGCCGCCCCGCGGCCGTCGACGGCCACGATCCTCGGGCGTCCCTCGACCGCGCGGGCGGACAGGACTTGCAGGACCTCGTCGGTGGACATCGGCTGCCATCCGGTGAAGGGGATCTCCGGTGCGGGAAGGTGCATGGTTCCTCCTGTGTGACGGACCTCCATCGTGGCACGGCCGATAGGCTCCCCCCATGGCCATGCGCATCACACCCTCCGTCCTCAACGCCGACCTGTCGAACCTGTCCGGCGAGATCGCCCGCATCCCCAGCGCCGACGGCGTGCACCTGGACGTGATGGACAACCACTTCGTGCCCAACATGACCTTCGGACTGCCCGTCGTCGAGAGCATCCGCCAGCGCACCGAGGCCTTCCTCGACATCCACTTGATGATCGCCAATGCCGACCGCTGGGCACCGGCCTTCGCCGAGGCCGGTGCCGAGAGCGTCACCTTCCACGTCGAGGCCTCCGACGCACCCATCCGCACCGCCCGCGAGATCCGCGCGCAGGGCGCCCGGGCGTCGATGGCGCTCAAGCCAGCCACCCCCATCGAGCCCTATGCCGACATGCTCGGCGAGCTGGACATGGTGCTGCTGATGACCGTCGAGCCCGGCTTCGGCGGCCAGAAGTTCCTCGACCTGGTGCTGCCCAAGATCCGCCGCACCCGCGAACTGGTCAAGGCCACCGGCCAGGACATCTGGCTGCAGGTCGACGGCGGTGTCTCGCTGGAGACCATCGAGCGCTGCGCCGAGGCCGGCGCCGACACCTTCGTCGCCGGCTCGGCCGTCTACAGCGCAGGCGACCCCGACCAGATGGTGCGCGACCTGCGCGAGAAGGCGGTCGAGGCCTGCCGGCACTGAGCGGGCACCCTCACTCAGCTCACTTGGTGTAGCCGATCTCCTCGGGCAGCGGCGAGTACATCAGCGTGGCGCCGACATTGGCCAGGTCCTTGCGCACCGCATAGGTGGACGGGCCGCTGTACATCGGCAGGATGTTGTAGCTCTTCATCGCCTCCACCTCGACCTCGTTGGCCTTGTCGAACTGCTCCTTCGGGTCGGACATGGCATTGACCTCGGCGATCTTCTTGTCGACCTCGGCGCTGCCGATGCGGGTGATGTTGTCGGGGCTGGTCGAGTCGTGGAAGGTCGACAGGTTGAGCACGCCGTAGGGGTCGTCATTGCGGTAGCCCGAGATGACCAGGTCGAACTTGTTGCCATTGATCCCCGTGGCCCACTGGGCGGGATCGGTGGGCACCGTCTTGATCTCGATGCCCGCCTCCTTGCCCGAGGCAGCCGGTCAGCGCATGCGGCAACCGGCCACACGGTCGTGGATGCAGGCACCCCCGACAGAGGGTGTATCGAGGCAGCGCACGCGGTCCAGGTGGATCATGATCACGCCAACAGAGATGGTCCAAGGCCGAAGTGTGGGCTTTGCCTTGCGGTCCATCCGCAGCACGCCGGTCATGGTGCCCTGACACCACACCGATTGCGGGGTGATGGTGCCGACCATCTGGAGGCTGTCGCGCAGCCCGCTCCACCCCACGGCGGTGCGCGAGGTGGTGGCCCCGGTGGCGGCGTCGATGCTGATGGCATTGAAGATGGTGCCGGTGATGCCCAGCGGGGCGGGCCGTTCGATGGTGTAGATGGTGTCGTCGGCCAGCGACCAGCGCGGCACCGCCGCGGACAGCACCGGCCTCGACCAGCGACGGTTGCAGCCCGATCCGTCGGGCGTGACTTCCCAACGCTCCATCCCGCCGACCGTGAACTGCGCCGACGAGGGCACCGATCTTCCGGCGCCCTCCGGTAGCGCCGGATAGGGGTAGCCGTAGGTGCTGGCGACGATGATGCTGCGGCCGTGGCCCATGGCGGAGTTCTCGGTGCCGGAGGCACCCCTGCGGAAGATCGCGGGCTCACAGACAGTCGACCCGTCGGCGGTGCGCAGCACCAGCAGGTGTTCCTGGCCGTCGGCATTGTCGGTGATGGTCAGGTACTCGTCGCTGCCGTCGGGGCCGAGGAAGGTGGGTGTGGCGCCGGTGCCCCAGCTCAGCTGTCCCGGCTTGCGTGCCGTGCCGCGGTCGTAGGCGCGGCGCCACCGGATCGTGGGTGCACCGTCGGCGTCGTCGAGCAGGTAGAGGGCGTGCGAGGTGGCCACGGCCACGCCGCGGGGCGAGGCGGAGATCGAGTTGTCGATGCGCTCACCCGATGGCAACGTCACCGTCGAGACCGCCCCGGAGGCGGGATCCAGGACGCCGACCTTGCCCTCGCGGGTGGCCAGCCAGACGTGGCCGTGACGATCCGGCACCAGCCCGACGACCGCGTCGGTGGGCGTGGCTCCCGTGCCCGTGACGAAGGCGGACAGGTCGAGGCTCGCGGCTGTACTGAGTCGCGCCCGGCCGGCGACATCGGTGCTGGCGGCTATCCGTCGCAGACGATGCGTGCCGTCCACCAGGACCAACCGGTCGGCGTCGTCGAGGTAGGCGTAGACGCCTCCAAGCAGCGCGCCCTTCGTGATGGGCAGCGAGGCCAGCGTGTCACCGGTGGCTGGATCGAGCAGGTTCACCACGGGGGCTCGTCCGAAGACCTCGGTGCACAGCGACCAGATGCGGCCCTGGGAATCAGCCAGGATCGTGGGGCAGGCTGCCGCCTTGGCACGGAAGGTGGACCGAAGCGGACCGCGGCCGGGCCCGGGGCTGGCGGTGGTGTCGCTGGACTGGGCATCTCCGTGCATGGTGGCCGTGCCGACCGGCCCCAGGCCCTGGACGTCGTTGTCACCAGCCCGGGCGGTGGTGGCCATGGTCAGCGGTGCCAGGCAACAGATGGCCAGGGCCGTGAGGCGGGCGGTGCGGATGGATCGGCGGTGCATGGGGGCTCCCTGCTGGGCTGTGGTTGGTCTCTCGTGTCGAACAGGAAAAGTGTCACAGGGATGTGGAAGAGTTGCGTGGCTGGCCCGAAGGGGCCGCGGGGACCCGGGAGGAGTGGCATGGCGCAGGTGGCCCAGCGGGCAGTGCAGGTACGCGCCCGCACCCGCGAGGACGCGTCGCTGTCGCTGCTGAGGGCCGACAACCTCCCCGCCATCAGCGCGGTGCTGGCCTCGCGCTTCACCCGGGAGCGCCGGGTGGTGGCCGTCAGCGACTTCCTGCTCGGGCTGGAGGAGGACCTGGACGAGCTGCGCGATGCCGGTTTCGAGCTGCCCCAGTCGCCGCAGGAGTACCTGGCCGAATGGGTCAACGAGCGCCGCTGGCTGGTGCGCCGGCCCAGTCTGGACGGCGACGAGACCGTCGAGCTGTCGGTGGGGGCCGCGACGGCGCTGGCCTACTTGGAGCAGTCGGCCACGCAGCGTTCGGCGCTGACCTCGTCGCGCCTGTCGAGCATCATCGAGCAGGTGGGGCGTCTGGCCCGCGACACCCATCCCGACCAGAGCCGTCGCATCGCCGCGATGGTGGCCGAGCGCGACGTGCTGACCGAGCGCATCGAGCATGCCGAGCGGGTGGGGCTGGAACCGCTCGACGACCACACCGCCCGGGAGCGGCTGCAGGAGATCGTGTCGCTGGTGGTGGACCTGCCACGTGACTTCGCTCGGGTCAGTGCCGACGTCGAGCGCCTGAACCGGGACCTGCGCGAGCGCATCATCCGCAGCCAGGGCAGTTCCAGCGAGGTCCTCGAGGACACCTTCAGCGGCGTGGAGGCCGTCGACCATTCCGAGGCCGGGCGCACCTTCCGCGCCTTCTACGCGATCCTGCTCGACCCCAGCCGTAGCGAGGCCTTCGACGAGGCCGTCGACGAGGTGCTGGGCCGCGGCTTCGCGCGTGGCCTGCCACACCACCAGCGGCTGCAGCTGCAGGATCTGCTGGCCGACCTGCAGCGCGAGTCGGCGCAGGTGCGCGACACCATGACCTCCCTGTCGCGCAGCCTGCGCCAGTTCGTCCACTCCCGCGCCTGGGCCGACCAACAGCGACTCGACCAGACCATCACCCAGGCCCAGGGGATCCTGCTGGACCTCACCCGCCGCCACGGCCCGCGACGTCCCAGCGGCGTCACCCTCGACCTGACCGCCGTCCCGGTCGACTCGATCGCTGCCCGTCGCCCCTACAGCCCGGGCACCATGCGCTCGGCCGCCGCGCTGACCAGCGCCAGCACCGGCCCGGTGGACATGGCGGCGCTGCGCGAGCGCGTCCGGGAGAGCGAGATCGACTTCGAGGAGCTGGGAGAACTGGTGGCGCGCACCCTGGCGGTGCGGCCGGGGGCGAGCGTGGCCGACGTGCTGAGCCTGCACGGCGCCAGCCAGGGCCTCGCCTCGGTGGTGGGCCTGCTGCTGCTGGCCCAGACCCACGGCGAGGCCACCGACCAGACCGAGACGGTGCGCTGGACCAGCGCCGGCGGGGCGGCGCGGGCCGCCCAGGTGGTGCGCCAGGTCTTCACCAGCGCGCCGCCTTCCAGCCAGCACCATCCGCTCGAGGACGACGAGGAGAACCGGTGAGCGAGCCACGCACGAATGACGACGACCAGCTGGCCCGGCACCAGCTGGGCAGCCGCGACCGCGGACGGCTGGCCGACGACACCCGGCGCGCCATCATCGCCCTGGTCCGCGGGCCCTACCTGTCGGCGGCGCGCCAGCCGGAGTTGTGGCGGGCGCTGCTGCGCGACCGCGCCGCGATCGAGCTGCACCTGGGCAACATGTTCCTGGAGATGGTCGTCGACCTGGAGCGCCAGTTGGCCTTCGTCCACAATGCCGAGCTGGAGGTGGAGACCCCGCGAGTGGTGCGCCAGCTGCGCCTGGGCCTGCTCGACACCGCGCTGCTGCTGGACCTTCGTCAGCGACTGCTGCACGATGTCGACGTCTCGGGCCGGGTCTTCGTCGACCGCGCTGAGCTGGAGGAGGCGCTGGCCGCCTACCGTCCGCAGGCCAGCACGAACCTGGCCGGTTTCGCCCGCGCGGTGACTGCTGCGATCGAGAAGATGCGCAAG
Organism: Luteococcus sediminum; assembly: GCF_054783495.1. Taxonomy (NCBI): domain Bacteria; kingdom Bacillati; phylum Actinomycetota; class Actinomycetes; order Propionibacteriales; family Propionibacteriaceae; genus Luteococcus; species Luteococcus sediminum. The sequence goes on from NZ_BAAGQL010000001.1 coordinate 193,278, forward strand.
GCCGCCGTCCTGCTGTTGACCAGCCAGCCGGAGCGCTTCGAGATCTCGCCGGTGCTGGCGGTGGCCTTCGACGCCGACGAGCTGGCGGCGGTGGCCCGCGACCTGGCCGAGCTGCGCGACCGCGGCGACGGCGGGCTGGACCTGTCGGCCGAACCGGACGAGGCGGACGAGAACGACGACACCGACGAGGAGCTGCAGGGCTGATGCACCAGCAACACCGACTGCGCACCATCCAGGTGGCCAACTGGGGCACGCTGGACGGCTACCACCGCGTCGAGGTGCCCAGCAAGGGGCTCCTGGTCACGGGCGAGTCCGGTTCGGGCAAGTCGAGCCTGCTCGACGCGATGGCCACCCTGCTGGTGCCGCCGGCCAGTCTGCGCTTCAACGCGGCCGCCCAGCAGGGCGACCGCGGCGACCAGTCGCGCAATGCCGCCAGCTATGTGCGCGGCGCCTACCGCCGCGAGACCGACGAGGCCACCGACCAGATCGTCACCGGCTACCTGCGCCCGCAGGTGGCCACCTGGAGCGGGGTGGCGCTCACCTACGCGCACGCCGACGGCCGCATCACCTCGCTGGTGCACCTGCTGCACATCCCGGCCGGCACCAACAGCCCCTCCGACGTCTCCCACCTGTACGTGGTGGCCCACGAGGAGGTGGACCTGCGCTCACTGGCCCCGGCGATCGCCAATGGCGTCAACGTGCGCGCCCTGCACGCCGAGCATCCCGACTGGTTCGCCGACCGCAACCACCCCAAGTTCAGCGCGCGGATGCAGCGACGGCTTGGATTCCGCGACGAACAGGCCCTGCAGCTGCTGCACAAGACGCAGTCGGCGAAGAACCTCAACAACCTCAACCAGCTGCTGCGTGACTTCATGCTGGACCGGCCCGACACCTTCGCCCTGGCCGAGGAGGCCGTCAACCAGTTCGTCGAACTGTCCAGCGCCCATGCCCAGGTGGTCGACACCCGGCGCCAGGTGGAGTGCCTGCAACCCCTGTCCGAGCACGCCGAGGTGGCACGCGAGGCCCAGGAGCGCACGGCTCGCCTGGAGGAGCAGTCGCGCCACCTGGGCCAGTACGTGCTGCGCACCCGCCACCGGCTGGGTTCGCGCGCGCTGGACGAAGCCACCGAGCGGCTGGATGCCCTCGAGGTGGAGATGGGGCGCGTGGAGGACGAGCAGCAGAAGGCGCGGGAGGCCCGTGACCAGGCGCAGCGCCGGGTCGACGGGATCAGCTCCGACCTTGGCAGCCTGGAACAGATCGTCGCGCTGCGCGAGCAGGGCCTGCAGCAGGCCCAGGCCGCCCGGGCCCGGCTGGCCGCGCAGTGCGCCCGCGCCGGGCTGGAGGTGCCCGACGATGCCGCGGCCTTCGAGCTGTGGCAGGCCTCGCTGGACGGCGACGAGCTGGCCAACCAGTTGGCCGCGTCGGAGGTGCAGGCCCGCGCCAGCGTCTCGCGACGCAGCGAGGCCGAGCGCGAGCGGGACCGGCTGCAGGCCGAGCTGGACTCGCTGAGCACCGGGTCGGCGATGAGCCCGCACCTGCTGGCGGTGCGCGAGCTGCTGTGCCGCGAGACGGGCGTGGATGCCGCACGCCTGCCCTTCGCCGGGGAGCTGCTCGATGTCGACACCGCCCATGCCGACTGGCAGGGGGCGATCGAGCGGGTGCTGCGTCCGCTCGCCCAGACCCTGCTGGTGCCCGAGGAGCTCCACCGCGAGGTCTCGGCCGTCGTCGACCGCACCCACCTGGGAAGCAGGCTCGTCTACGCCCGCACCACGGAGGCCGCAGAATGCGGGACGCAGGACTGTGCTCCCGACTCGCTCGTGCGCCGCGTCCTGGTGGCTGACGGCGAGCAGCACGACTGGCTGGCCGCCCACCTTGCCGAGCGCTTCGACTATGCCTGCGTGGAGGACAGCGCTGCCCTGTCCCGGGTGGCGCGGGGCGTCACCCGCCAGGGCCAGGTGAAGCACACCGCCAGCCGCCACGAGAAGGACGACCGGCGCAGCATCTCCGATCGCACCCAGTGGCTGCTCGGCAGCAGCGTCGAGACCAAGCGTGCCGCCGTCGAGGAGGCCCTGGCCGCGGCGCAGGAGGCCGTCGACGCCGCGATCGAGTCGTCCGACCGGGACTGGACCGCCCACCGCCAGCTCGCCGAGCGAATCCAGCTGCTCGGAGAGCTGCAGCAGGCCAGCTGGGCGGAGCTCGACGTCATCACCGCAACGACCGCCCTCGACGAGGCCCGCCGGGAACTCCAGCTGCAGCTGGAAACCACCGAGGGACTGGTGGATGCGCAGCAGGAACTACAGCTGTGCACCGAGCGGCGGGAACAGGCAGAGCTGCGGGCGCGTCAGGTGGCCGCCGAGCACGCCCAGGTGCACGGCCGGGTGCGGCAGCTGGAGTTGTCGGTGGCCGGCTGGGAGCGCGAGCTGTCCGAATCGGCGGAGCTCCCCGACGAGGTCCTCGAGGAGCTGGCCGAGAGCCGGCCGCTGGGTGAGGACCTGACCCAGGTGGATGCCCGCGCGATGGAGACCACCCAGCAGCTGGCGGCCGAGCAGCTGCTCACCGGCCAGCAACTGGCCGAGGCCGCGGGCGCCATGACCCAGGCGATCAACAACTACCGACGCGAATGGCCCGCCGAGAGCGCCAACCTGGCCTCCGGCATCGCCGCCGCCGACGACTACCTGGCGATCCTGCGGCGCCTGCTCGACGACGGACTGCCCGACTTCGAGGGCCGCTTCTTCGGGATGCTCGCCACCCAGTCGCGCAACAATGTCGGCGAGCTGGCCAGCCGCGTGCGGGCCAGCCGGGAGCTGATCCGCACCCGGGTGAAGCCGATCAACCGTTCGCTGCGCGAGACCGAGTACGCGCCGGGCAAGCATCTGCAGGTGAAGGTACGCGACCGGCACCTGCCCGAGGTGCGGGCCTTCCTCGACACTCTCAGCCAGATCACTGCCGGGTCCCTGGACGACGTGATGGATGCCGACGACAGTTCCGAGTCGCGCCAGCGGGCCGAGCAGCGCTTCCTCACCATGAAGGAGCTGCTGGACCGGCTGGCCTCGCAGGAGCCGGCCGACGTGGAGTGGCGCAACCAGGTGCTCGACACCCGGCGCCACGTGGACTTCCGTGCCGTGGTGGTCGACGAGACCGACACCCAGGTGGACGCCTTCGAGGGGTCGGGTGGCCTGTCGGGAGGCGAGCGGCAGAAGCTGGTCACCTTCTGCCTGGCCGCGGCGCTGCGCTACCAGCTGGCCCATGACGGGACCGGGCTGCCGGAGTATGCGCTGGTGGTGCTCGACGAGGCCTTCGACAAGACCGATCCGCGCTTCACCCGCGCCTGCCTGCAGGTTTTTGCCGACTTCGGTTTCCAGCTGCTGCTGGCCACGCCGCAGAAGATGCTGCAGGCGCTGGAGGACCATGTGGGTGGTGTCGCGCTGGTGGTGCGCCCCGACGAAGGGCCGTCGTGGTTCCAGCAGGTGCTCTTCGACGAGGAGCAGGAGCCGCTGGTGATGCCGGTCGCGGAGCAGCGTGAGTTGATCTGACCGAGCGCGAGGCGTGGGCGGGCACGTCGCCCGCGCTCCTTCGCGAGCTCCACGGCGACGAGTCCTGACCCGTCCCGACAGGGCGAGTCAGCGACCTTGGTTGCGCCGCCTCAGGTAACGCTGGAACTCGGCGGCGATCGAGTCGCCGGTCGCGGCGGGCAGGCCCTCCTCGTCCTGGGCGGCCTCCAGCCGTGCGATGTACTCGGCGATGTCCGGGTCCTCGGCGGCCAGCTCGTTGACGCCGCGCTCCCACGCCAGTGCCATCTCGGGCAGGTCTCCCAGGTCGAGGCTCTCGTCGAGCAGGTCCTCCAGCTGCCCCAGCAGGCCGAGGGTGGCCTTGGGATTGGGGGAGTCGGCGACATAGTGCGGTACCTGCGCCCACAGTGAGACGACCGGCATGTTGGCACGCCGGGCGGCGTCCGCCACGACGCCGACGATGCCGGTGGGACCCTCGTAGCTGGACGGCTCCAGGCCCAGCCGCGAGGCCAGGACCGGGTCGTTGACGGTGCCCGTGACGGGCAGTGGTCGCGAGTGCGGGGCATCGGTCAGCATGGCGCCGAGCACGACGACGAGCGCCGGCTGGATGCTGCGCAGCGCCGAGACGACGGTCTGGCTGAAGGACTTCCAGCGCAGGTTCGGTTCGGGACCACTGACCAGCACCAGGTCGCGTTCGGGCAGGTGGGCCACGGCGAAGCGCACCGCCGGCCAGGTGATGGTGCGCTCGTCGGCATCCATGCCCTGCACGCGCGGCCGGTTCACCTGGAAGTCGTAGTAGTCCTCACCGTCGATCTCGAAGGCCATGGTCGCCCGACAGGTCTGGGCGAGATGCTCGACGGCATGGCTCGCGGCATCGGCGGCGTCATTCCAGCCGTCGAAGGCGATGACCACGACCGGGTTGCGCAGCGTCGAGAGCGATTCCATGCCCGCCACCCTAGACCGTCCACGAAACCGAGCAGGTTGCCTGACGACTCTGAAGGGTCCGCACCGCCGGCGTCGTCGTGGTGATGGGCACCAGCCCAGCCCGTTCGAGGATGGGTCGGGAGAACTCCGTGCAGTCCGACTGCAGGTAGCGGTAGCCCTTGGCGCTGGCCGACGTGGCGCGGGCGGCGGTGATCGCCCGATAGAGCCCCAAGCCTCGATGCCGCTCGTCACACGCACCGCCCCACAGGCCGGCAAAGTCTGTCCCGGCGACGAAGTCGACCCGCCCCGAACACACCACCTCACCCGCGGAATCCCTGACAAGCCACATCTCGAAGCTGCCCGGATCGTCCTCGAAGCGCCTGACGAGCTCATCGGCGCGTCGGGACGAGTGCTCGGCGGTGTCCCCGAAGACGCGACCGGCGAGCGTCTCTGCCTCCCGGATCGCGTCAGCCGTCGCGGCGCGCTCGACAATGTGGCCAGCTGGCGGGGGAGTGGCGGCGGCAATGGCAGCCTCCACCGGGCCAGCCATCACCGTCTCGGGCTCCTCGAAGCGGAAGCCGTGGCGCCGCAATGTCTCGTCCAGGGCGGGCAGGTCGTCGTGCCCTCGGGTCTTCCACTCGAAGTGGTCCACCCGCGGATCGCGCTGGTAGTGCTCGATGACGGCCTGGATCAGGGCGTCGAGATCAGTCCCGGCAGGGACGTGCGAGTAGGTGACGAAACCGCGCCCGCGCCCCGGGAAGGTCGCTGCCCACACCGGTCCCATCTTGGCGACTTCGTCGGCGTCGGCCACCTCGGCCTCGGCGCGGAGCTGGGAATCGTAGAGGGCAAGCAGGGCAGCGTCGGTCATGCCGGCCAGTCTCAGCCATACGGTGTGACCAGCGCCACGGGTTTTTGCAGTGGGGGCCCGGGGGTGTCAGTGACGCGCCACGACCGGGTTCCACGGGCCGAGGTTCACCACGGCCACCAGGGCGACGGTGGCGAGGCTGGCGACGAGCGCGGCGAAACCCAACAGCAGCGTCCACGAGTCACCCTCCCACCGGAAGACCGTCGCGAAGCAGGTGGCCACGGCCAGCCAGACCACGGACCATGCCGCCAGCGGCGAGTGTGCGTGCAGGAAACGCATGGCCAGGACCATGAGGGCGCCGACCGCGATTGTGATGGACACTCCGCCGTGGGTGAGGTCCAGGCCTGCCAGCACCGCCCAGGCAAGCGTCAGGGGAATCGTCACGATCCACGCAATCCTGTGGGGGCTCATGGCGTCTCCTCTGCTGGGGATCCTTTGCTGCAAGCTACCCCCCCCGGACCGCTGTCGAGAGGCGTTGGGGTGTGTCGAACCGGGCCTGCGCGGGCAGGTGGGGCCGGCAACCTATGCTGGGACGCGATGCGCACTCGTCTGGCCATGCCGGCGGCGAGTGGCGCCCCGTCAGCAGTGAGTCCGAGCGCAGGAAGGGTGGCAGTGGCCCACAAGAAGCAGCCGGACGGTTCGAGCCCGACGATCTGGACGGTGGCAGAGCGGGCCGGGGTGAGCCACATGACGGTCTCTCGCTATCTGCGGGGGGATCGACTGCGCCCCCAGAACCAGCAGCGGGTGGAGCAGGCGATCGCCGAACTCGGCTACCGCTTCAACGACACGGCCAGCGAGTTGGCCTCCCGCCAGCCCCGGCGCATTGGTGCGTTGGTCTTCGAGGTGGACGACTGGGCGCCGCAGCGGGTCCTGGCGGGTGCCGCGGAGGCGGCGCGCGAGAGCGGCCACATCCTGGAGATGATCCGTGCCGAGGTGGGGGATGCGGACTCGTTCACCTCGGCCCTGCAGATGATGAATCGTGCCTCGCTGGCCGGTGTGGTCGTCCTGTCGCCGCCAGACCAGGTGATGGAGCAGATGGACATGGGCTCCCTGCAGACGCCGTGGGTGCTGGAGGTGGAGCCGCACCTTCCCAGCGGCCATCCGCTGGCGCTGCAGCATCCGCTGTCACTGGCCGTGCGGCATCTGGCAGGGCTGGGCCACGAGGACTTCTTCCTGCTCGGCGGGCCGGAGGACTGGTCGTCTGGACGCAACCGCGCCACCGCCTTCCATGACACCGTCGCGGTGCTCGGGCTCGAGGATCGTGGTGCCTCCCGCGGGCCCTGGACGGCGGAGAACGGCTACCGGGCCATGGAGCAGTTCTCAGGCCGTGAGCTGCCGACGGCGATCGTGGCGGCCAGCGACCAGATCGCACTGGGGGCCCTGGCCTGGCTGCGCGAACGCGGGATCGCGGTGCCCGAACGGGTGAGCATCACCGGCCATGACGGGCTGCGCGAGAGCGCCTTCTACGCGCCGGCGCTGACCACCGTCGCCATCGACTTCGCCGCCATGGGGCGTCGTGCGGTGCAGGCCTTGGTGGGTGGCCAGTACCTGGGCGCCGGGCCCTCGGTGGAGCAGTACTCCTTCGCGGGGGAGCTCGTCGTGCGGGCGTCCACGGCCGCCGCGAAATCAGTGCGCTGAAACCATTGTTATCGGTAACAACCTTGCGCTACAGTCTTTCTTGTTACCGGTAACATACCGCCGGTCATTCCAACGGAGGAAGAAGGTCACCATGGCGCGCCCCCTGCACTTCCAGACTCGCAGGGCGCGCCAGATCGTCACGGGCTGACCGCACCGCCGCGGCCCACCCGCCTGAACCATCCCACCCGGCGACGCCGCCGGACGCAGGGACGAGAAACAGCCAAGGGAGCACAGCGATGAACATCCCCCAGCACCACCAGGGCCTCGAGGTCCTTCACGAGAACACCCTTCCCACCCGCGCCTACTACCTGCCCGCCTCGCAGCCACTGCCCGACGTGGTGATGGCGCGGGCCGACTCCGACCGGGTGCGGCTGCTCAACGGGGCATGGGCCTTCCAGTACCACGCCAGCATGCGCGACCTGCCCGACGGCTTCGGCACCGACGGCTTCGACGCCTCCGGTTTCGAGACCGTCACGGTGCCCAGCACCTGGCAGCACACCGGCCACGACGCCCACCAGTACACGAATGTGCGCTACCCGATCCCGCTGGACCCGCCCTTCGTCCCCGCCGACAATCCCTGTGGCGCCTATGTCGTCGACTTCGAGCACACCACCACGGCACAGGCGCCGCACACCACGCTGGTCTTCGAAGGGGTCGACTCCTGCTTCTACGTCTGGCTCAACGGCCACTACGTCGGCTACAGCCAGGTCAGCCACGCCACCAGCGAGTTCGACGTCACCCAGGCCCTGCGCGAGGGCACCAACCGCCTGCAGGTGCTGGTCTTCAAGTGGTGCGACGGCACCTACCTGGAAGACCAGGACAAGTTCCGTACCAGCGGCATCTTCCGCGACGTCTACCTCATCGACCGTCCCGAACAGGTGCTCTTCGACTACTTCACCACCACCCGGCTCGACGGCGACGGCGGTGCGACGGTCTCGGTGCGCGGCAACTACCGCGGCGGGCCGGTGCCCACCGAGCTGACGCTGCTGGATGCCGACGGTTCGACGGTGGCCGCCGCCACCATGCAGCGCTCCGCGGATCGGCACGGATACAGCCACCAGGCCACGCTGGTGGTCGACCGCGCGCGGCTGTGGAACCCCGAGGACCCGCAGCTGTACACCCTGCTCATCGAGACCCCCGGCGAGGTGGTCACCGACGAAGTGGGCATCCGCGAGGTCGCCGTGACTGACGTCGTCCTGACCCTCAACGGCGCGCCGGTCACGCTGCGCGGCGTCAACCGTCACGACTCCGACCCGGCCACCGGGCGGGTGGTGGACCTTGACCACATGGTGCGCGACTTGCGGATGATGCGCCAGCACAACGTGAACGCGGTGCGCAGCTCCCACTACCCGAACGACCCGCGCTTCTACCAGTTGTGCGACCGCTACGGCTTCCTGGTGATGTCCGAGGCCGACAACGAGAGCCACGGCACCCAGACGCAGTTCTTGGCCGACGACGAGTGGGACAACGTCGTCGAACACTGGAATGAGCCAATCGCCGACAACCCGGACTGGACCGAGGCCACCGTCGACCGGGTCCAGCTGTGCGTGCAGCGCGAGAAGAACCGCCCCAGCATCATCTCCTGGTCGGCCGGCAACGAGTGCGCCTACGGCTGCACCTTCGAGGCGGCGCTGGAATGGATGAAGGACTTCGACCCCACCCGGCTCAGCCACTACGAGAGCTCCTACTACCGAGACTCCAAGCGGCGCTACGACTACTCCAACATCGACCTGTTCAGCCGCATGTACCCCTCCCAGCAGGAGATGCGCGACTACCTGGACAGCGATCCCGACAAGCCGCTCATCCTGGTGGAGTACTGCCACGCGATGGGCAACGGCCCCGGCGACCTGGAGGACTACTGGAAGGTCATCCTCGACGAGCCGCGGCTGTGTGGCGGGTTCGTGTGGGAGTGGTGTGACCACGCCATCCTCGACGGCCACACCGCCGACGGCCGCCCCCGCTACCTGTACGGCGGCGACTCCGGCGAGACGGTCCACGACGGCAACTTCTGCGTCGACGGGCTGGTGTGGCCCGACCGCCGCCCCCACGGCGGGTTGTTGGAGCTGAAGAACGTGCAGCGCCCCGCCCGCGTCGTCTCCTACGACCAGGCCCGCGGTCTGCTTCGGCTGCGCAACGACCTCGACTTCACCCACCTCGACCAGGCCGTGGACATCTCCTGGCAGTTGGTCTGCGACGGAGAGGTCGTCGAGTCCCAACCCCTCGTCCTGGACCAGCCGGTGGCGCCGCACGAGGTGGCCGAGGTCACCTGTCGGCCGCGGCTGCCCGAGGCGGGCCGCTGCCAGCTGCGCCTGGAGTACCGGTTGCGCCAGGGCGACGCGCTCCGCGAGGCCGGACAGGAACTGGGATTCGACGAGGTGGAGCTGGCGACGGCCGACCCGCGCAACCAGCACGCCGCACGGATCGCTGCCCCCGCCGACGGGCCGTCCCCGCAGGTGGTCGACGACGGCGACGACATCGTCGTCTCCGGCGAGACGTTCCGCTACGTGTTCGCGAAAGCCACCGGCCTGCCCACGTCACTGCAGGTGGCCGGCGCCGAGCTGCTGGAGCGGCCTGCCGAGGTGAACGTGTGGCGCGCCCCCACCGACAACGACAGCCGTATCCGCCTCGAGTGGCAGCGGGCGCGCTACGACCAGACCACCACCCGCGCCTACCACTGCGAGGCGAAGGTGGGCGACGGCCAGGCGGTGGTCACCGCGTCCATGGCGCTGGTGGCGCCCACCATCCAGCCCATCCTCCGCATCGAGGCCACCTGGAGCATCGACGGTGCGGGGCGGATCACCTGCCGGATGCGCGTGCGCCGCTCCGACGGGTTCCCCACCCTGCCCCGGCTCGGGCTGCGGCTGTTCCTGCCACAGGCCATGGACCAGGTGGGCTGGGCCGGCCTCGGCCCCCAGGAGAACTACCCCGACAAGCGACAGGCCAGCCGCCACGGCCGCTACCAGGCCACGGTGGACGACTTGCAGGTGGGTTACCTGTGCCCGCAGGAGGGCGGCAGCCGCGGCGACTGCGACTGGATGAGCATCACCGGGGCAGGGGCGGGCCTACAGGTCAGCGCCGCCCGACCGTTCTCGTTCAACGCCTCGCCGTACACCCAGGAACAGCTCACCGCAGCCCGGCACGACGTCGAACTGCAGCCCAGCGGCCACACCGTGCTGTGCATCGACCATGCCATGGCCGGCATCGGATCCAACAGCTGCGGACCCGAATTGTTGCCGCAGTACCGCGTCGACGACGACGTGCACCACATCGACATCACCCTCATTCCCACCACCCGCTGAGCGCCACCGGCCGGAGCGTGAAAGGCACACCCATGAGCACCACACCCGCTGCGCCAACGGCGCAGAAGACCTACCTCACCTGGGGCAACAAGATCGGCTACGGCTCCGGCGACGTCGCCGGCAACGTCGTCTACGCCTTCCTGTCGGCCTTCCTGATGATCTACCTGACCGACCAGATGGGCCTCAACCCCGGCGTCATCGGCACCCTGATGATGGTCGCGCAGCTGTTCAACGGCGTCACCGACCTCGGCTTCGGCGCCCTGCTGGACCGCACCCACACCCGCATGGGCAAGGCCAGGCCCTGGATGCTGTGGCCCTATGTGGGCTGCGCCATCACCCTGGTGGCCTGCTATGCCATCCCCTCGGGGCTGGGTGACACCGCACAGTACGTGTGGTTCTTCATCGCCTACACCCTGCTCAACAGCGTCTTCTTCACCGCCAACAACATCGCCTACTCGGCGCTGACCGCGCTCATCACCAAGAACTCCGCAGAACGCGTCCAGATGGGCTCCATCCGGTTCATGTTCGCCTTCACCACCAGCATGCTCATCCAGACCTTCACCGTGCAGGGGGTCCGCGCGCTGGGTGGCGGCGCCGACGGCTGGCGCTGGATCGCGATCATCTACGCGGTCATCGGGTTGGTGGTGAACACCATCTCGGTGATGTCGGTCAAGGAGCTCCCCCCGGAGGAACTCGACGAGGGTCGCGAGACTGGTGTCGCGGACAAGTACACCTTCAAGGAGGGCGCCCGGATCCTGCTCAGCAACAAGTACTACCTGATCATCCTGGTGATCTTCCTGGTGCAGCAGATCTTCACCGCCACCCTCAACATGGGCATCTACTTCATGACCTACATCCTGGGCGACGCCACCAAGCTGGGCGTGTTCGCGTGGGCCATCAACATTCCGCTCATCATCGGCCTGCTGTTCACCCCCGCGCTGGTGAAGCGTTACGGCGAGATGTTCAAGGTCAATGTGTGGGGCTACGTCATCGCACTGGTGGGCCGGCTCGGCGTGGTGGCCAGCGGCTACCTTGGCAACATCCCCTTGATGATCGCCTGCTCCGCGATCGCGTCGTTCGGCATGAGCCCCCTGCAGGGAACCCTCAACGCGCTGATCGCCGAGGCCTCCGAGTACAGCTTCCTGCGCACCGGCAAGCGCATCGACGGAATGATGTTCTCCTGCACCACCCTCGGCGTGAAGATCGGCGGCGGCGTCGGGACCGCCCTGGCCGGCTGGCTCTTGGCGGCCAGCGGCTACGTCGGCAAGGCCACCACCCAGCCCGACTCGGCCATCACCATGCTCTATTTCATGTACCTGTGGATCCCGGCCATCGCCACCGGCATCATCCTGTTCTTCCTCACCCGACTCAACGTCGAGAGGGCCAATGCATCCCTTCGGGCCAGGCTCGCCACGGCGTGATGGCAGCGGCCCGCTGGCCGTGGGCGCAGACCCACGGCCAGCGGGCCGATCCGTGTCAGGGGTGGAGTGGGGTCACTTCGTGGTGACGCCCACCTTGCGGTAGACCAGCGGCAGCACGCCGCCGGAGTTCACGATGGCCAGGGCGGCGATCCAGGCCAGCTTGGGGCCGCGGATCTCGTCGTCGTCACGCTTGAGGGCATCGCGGATCGCGGCGACACGGGCCGCGAGGTCGACGCTCACGAAGGCGAACAGGCCGCCGCGCTTGGCGGCGCTCAGGGAGGCGATGGTCTTCAGCAGCTTCTTCATGGCTCCATCGTGACCGCTGACCATGCTCTCAGTCACGGTCCGAGCAGGCCTTTCCACCCACAGCGTGACACTCCCACCCCGCAGGGCGTGACTGGCGACGTTCCGGGGCTGGCTGCAGATCCTGTCCACGCATCGGTGCTGGGCGGTGAATTTGGTCACATCACCCTAGGCTTGACCCCATGACTACCTCCCTTCGTGACCTGTTGAACCGTCGTGTGCTCGTCGCCGATGGGGCGATGGGCACGATGCTGCAGGCCGTCGACCTGACCATGGACGACTTCGAGAACCTCGAGGGCTGCAACGAGGTGCTCAGCATCACCCGCCCCGACGTCATCGAGTCGATCCACCGCGCCTACTTCGAGGCCGGCGCCGACATGGTGGAGACCAACACCTTCGGCACCAACCTGGCCGCGCTGGGCGAGTACGGCATCAGCGACCGGATCGAGGAGCTGGCCGAGGCCAGTGCCCGCATCGCGCGCCGCGTCGCCGACGAGTTCAGCACCGACGAGAAGCCGCGCTTCGTCCTTGGCTCGGTCGGCCCGGGCACCAAGCTGCCGACGCTCGGCCACGTCACCTTCGCCGCCGTCCGCGACGCCTACCAGCGCCAGGTCTCGGCCATGATCGCCGGCGGCATCGACGCCGTGCAGATCGAGACCTGCCAGGACCTGCTGCAGGCCAAGGCGGCCGTCATTGCCACCAAGCGTGCCCGTGCCGCGGCCGGAGTCGACCTGCCGATCCTGGTCAACATCACCGTCGAGACCACCGGCACGATGCTGCTGGGCAGCGAGATCGGCGCCGCGCTGACCGCGCTGGAGCCGCTGGGGGTGGACGTGATCGGCATGAACTGCGCCACCGGTCCCGCCGAGATGAGCGAGCACCTGCGTCACCTGGCCAAGCACAGCCGCGCCGGGGTGGGCTGCATGCCCAATGCCGGTCTGCCGGTGCTCGGCCCCAACGGCGCCGAGTACCCGCTGGACGCCGAGGGCCTGGCCACCGCACTGGAGCGCTACGCCACCGACTACGGCCTGGCGGTCGTCGGCGGGTGCTGCGGCACCACGCCCGAGCACATCAAGCTGCTCGCCGAGACCGTCGGTGGACGCGAGGTCGCACCGCGCAGCCCGGAGCACGTCACCGGCGCCAGCTCGCTCTACAGCGAGGTGCCCTTCGCCCAGGACGCCAGCTACCTGTCGATCGGCGAGCGCACCAATGCCAACGGCTCCAAGGCCTTCCGCGAGGCGATGCTCGCCGGCAACATCGACGAGTGCGTCGAGATCGCCAAGGCCCAGGTCCGCGACGGCGCCCACCTGCTCGACCTGTGCACCGACTACGTGGGACGCGACGGCGCTGCCGACATGCGTGCCCTGGCCAGCCGCTTCACCACCGCCGTCACCCTGCCGATCGTGCTCGACTCCACCGAACCCGAGGTGATCGAGGCCGGACTGGAGACCCTGGCCGGGCGCTGCGTCATCAACTCGGTGAACTTCGAGGACGGTGACGGACCCACCAGCCGCTACGCCCGCCTCATGCCCGTCGTGCGGGAACACGGCGCTGCGGTCGTCGCGCTGACCATCGACGAGGAGGGCCAGGCACGCACCGCCGAGTGGAAGGTGCGCGTCGCCAGCCGCCTCATCGACGACCTCACCCAGAACTGGGGCATGGAGGTCGGCGACATCCTCGTCGACTGCCTCACCTTCCCGATCGCCACCGGCCAGGAGGAGACCCGCCGCGACGGCATCGAGACCATCGAGGCGATCCGCGAGCTGAAGCGCCGCTACCCCGGCGTGCGCACCACGCTGGGCGTGTCCAACATCTCCTTCGGGCTCAACCCGGCCGCCCGCATCGTGCTCAACTCGGTCTTCCTGCACGAGTGCGTCCAGGCCGGGCTCGACTCGGCGATCGTGCACGCGGCGAAGATCATGCCGATGGACCGCATCCCCGAACAGCAGCGCGAGGTCGCGCTCGACCTGGTTCACGACCGTCGCCGGCCCGCCACCGACGACCAGCCCGCCTACGACCCGCTGCAGAAGTTCCTGCAGCTCTTCGAGGGCGTCAAGGCGGCAGACATGCGCGCCTCGCGGGCCGCCGAGCTGGCGGCGCTGCCACTGGCCGAGCGCCTGCAGCGGCGCATCATCGACGGCGAGGCCAAGGGCCTGGAGGCCGACCTCGACGAGGCCATGCAGACCAAGAAGGCCCTCGACATCATCAACGAGGACCTGCTGGCCGGCATGAAGGTGGTCGGTGAGCTGTTCGGGTCGGGCCAGATGCAGCTGCCCTTCGTGCTGCAGTCTGCCGAGGTGATGAAGACGGCGGTGGCCCACCTCGAACCCCACATGGAGACGGTCGAGGACGACGATCCGAGCGGTTCCGGCCAGGGCCGCAAGGGCAAGGGCACCATCGTGCTGGCCACGGTCAAGGGCGACGTGCACGACATCGGCAAGAACCTGGTCGACATCATCGTCAGCAACAACGGCTACACCGTGGTGAACCTGGGCATCAAGCAGCCAATCAGTGCGATCGTCGAGGCAGCCGAGAAGCACCAGGCCGACGCGATCGGCATGAGCGGCCTGCTGGTGAAGTCCACCATGGTGATGAAGGACAACCTCGCCGAGCTCGACGCCCAGGGCCTGGGCGGCAAGTACCCGGTGATGCTGGGTGGCGCGGCGCTGACCCGCAGCTTCGTCGAGCACGACCTCAACGAGCAGTTCTCCGGCGACGTGCGCTACGCCAAGGACGCCTTCGAGGGCCTGGCCCTCATGGATGCCGTGATGGCCGTGAAGCGCGGCGAGCCCGGCGCCAAGCTGCCCGAGATCAAGCCGCGACGCGTCCCCAAGGGCCCCAGCGTCGAGATCGAGGAGCCCGAGCTGGGCGTGCGCAGCGACGTCGCCCGCCCCACGCCCGAAGGGGGAGTGGACGTCCCCACGCCGCCCTTCTGGGGAAGTCGCGTCGTGAAGGGCATCAAGCTGGCCGAGGTGGTCGACTGGCTCGACGAGCGCGCCACCTTCCTGGGGCAGTGGGGTCTCAAGCCGGGACGTGGCCAGGACGGTGCCTCCTACGAGGAGCTGGTGGAGACCGAGGGGCGGCCGCGACTGCGCATGTGGCTGGACCGCATCAAGGCCGACTCGCTGGCCAACTTCGCCGTCGTGCACGGCTACTTCCCGGTCTACTCGATCGACGAGACGCTGGTGCTGCTCGACCCCGAGGACCACGGCCGGGAACTGACCCGCTTCACCTTCCCGCGGCAGCGCCGGGACCGTCGCCTGTGCCTGGCCGACTTCTTCCGCGACAAGGCCGAGTTCGACGCCCACGGCCCCGACGTGCTGCCGATGCAGCTGGTCACCATGGGCAGCGAGGTGGCGCGCGAGACAGCCAAGCTGTTCGAGGCCAACTCCTACCGCGACTACCTCGAGCTGCACGGGCTGAGCGTGCAGCTCACCGAGGCGCTGGCCGAGTACTGGCATGCCCGCACCCGCGAGGAGCTCGGCTACGCCGCCACCCAGTCGACGGTGGACCGGGCGATCCAGAAGCAGGACTACCGCGGCTCGCGCTACTCCTTCGGCTACCCGGCCTGCCCCGACCTGGAGGACCGCGCGAAGCTCGTCGCCCTGCTGCGCCCCGAGCGGATCGGGGTCGAGCTGTCGGAGGAGCTGCAGCTGCACCCGGAACAGTCCACCGACGCGATCGTGGTGCACCACCCGGAGGCGAAGTACTTCAACGCGAAGTGAGGTGGGTGCCGGGCAGGTCCACTGCCCGGCACGCGCCTCAGTTGGGAGTGCCTCCCAAGAGGCCCTGACCAGCACCTCCGCAGCACTTGTTGAGAGTGATGGTGAGTGTCATACCAGTGGTTGACAATGGGTGATGGGTGGGAAAGTGTTGACCGTGTCAGCACCACCGGCACACAGCACAACCCATCAGGAGGAGTCACCATGAGCGCCACCCTCGAGCACACCGAGCACATCGGACACGACCACCAGCACGGCACCGACTGCGGCCACGAGGCGGTCCAGCACGGCGACCACGTCGACTACATCCACGACGGCCACGCACACTTCCAGCACGACGGCCACTACGATGAGTGCAATACCTGCACCTGCGACGGCTGCAATGACACCTGCGCGAAGTGCGACTGCGCCAACTGCACCTGCCCCACCTGCGAGCACGCCGCCTGAGTGAGGCCGCGGCACACCCAGCAGGATCGCAAAACCCCAGGAGGACCCGGCCCCGGCCGGGTCCTCCTGCCCATTCCCACACCTGGTCCTCCCAGGCCTGTTCCTTTGCTGCCCGTCAACGCCATACACCGCCTGCACCTGACAGCCCCCAACTAGTCTTGGATCCATGTTGCGTCTGACCAGCCCCACGATCACTGACCGCCAGCCGCTCCCGGTCCAGGTGGTGGGCCCCGGGCAGGGGGAGAACCTGTCGCCCGCACTGGAGTGGACCAGTGACGCGCCGGCCCCCGCCGCCTGGGCGCTGCAGCTCACCGACGTCGACGCCCCCGACTACCGCCACTGGATTGTGCTGCTGCCCGGCCACGTCTCGGCGCTGGAGGCCGGACTGCTGCCCGACGGTGCCGTGCAGGGACAGGGCACCCGCGCGCTGGGCTACGAGGGCCCCTGCCCGCCCTCGGGCACCCACCACTACGTCTTCACCCTGAGCGCGCTGGCGGCGATGCCCGGGCTGGCCGAGGGCTTCGAGGGCTCCGACTTCGACCGGGCCGTCGCCGAGCACGCGGTGGAGTCCGCGACGCTTCGTGGCACCCACCGTCCCCGCATCGAGCACATGGTGCGCGTCGAACTGGGCCGGGTGCTCAACGGCGCCCGCAAGCGGTTGCCTGCGGGCGCCGTGGCGCGCCTGGTGCGTCGGGGCTGATCCTGCGGGTCAGCGCCCGCAGAACTGGGCCGTCGGGCCGTTCCAGGCCAGCACCTGCGGGGAACCCGAGCAGATGGTGGAGGTGACCACCGGCTGCTGGCCCTCCTGGGCGGTGGCGGCCGGCGCCAGGCCGGGGATGCGCGCCTCGGAGGAGAGCACCGACTGCCAGAAGCCGGGCATGGCCGAGGCCACCATCTTGGTGCTGGCCGGGTCCAGCCCGTTCAGCTTGGCGGCGGCCCGGTAGGCCTCGTCGCGGCCCATCACATCGTCGACGAGCTTCTTCTCCTTGGCCGTCTCGGGATCGAAGATGTGCGCGCCCAGGTCATTGCGGATCGTTGCGGCAGGGATCTTTCGGTGGGTCGAGACCCAGTTGACGAAGCCGTCGTACTCGCGGTTGATGCCGTCGCTCCAGACCTTGCGCTCCTCGGCGGTCATGTCGCGGAAGGGATTGCCGAAGTCCTTGCCCTTGCCGGCGCTGATGTACTCGCTCTCGATGCCGCCGGTGGTGGTGACGCCGCCGCCCAGCAGGCCGCCGTCGACTGCCTTGACGTCCTTGTAGCGCTCGAAGGGGCCGCTGATCACGCCGATGCTGCCGGTCAGGGTGCCGTGGTCGGCGATGATCCGGTCGGCGGGGGCCATCGCGAACATGCCGCCCGAGGCGCTCATGCCTTCGACGACCGCGACGACCTTGTGGCCGGTGCGCTTCTGGTAGCGCTCGACGGCCTCACCGATGGCGCGGGCGCCGTTGATGGTGCCGCCGGGGGTGTCCATGCGCAGCACCAGGCCGCCGGCGTCGTCCTTGTCGATCTTGTCGATGGTGTCGGCGATCTCGTAGCCGTAGGTGGCCTGGGTGAGGCCCATGCCGGAGTCGCCGCCGGCCATGATGGCGCCGCGCACGTCGATGGCGCGCAGCGTGTCCTTGGCGTCCTCGGGGCCCCAGACGGTTTCGGTGGCGGTGCTCAGGTCACTGGAGCTGCCCATACCGACCTTGCTGAGGGCCGCGCCGAGGGCGGTGAACAGCAGACCCATCAAGGTGCTCGCGATCAGGGACAGGGCCAGGGTGACCACGCCGATGCCCAACGCAGCACCGGCGCCGATGCCGAAGCCGCGGTGGAACCAGTTGGGCTCGGGATCGGGCCCGCCGAACTGGATGGTGCGCCGGGAGGACTTGCCCTTGGGTGCCATGGGGGCGGGGGCAACGGGCTGTTGGGGCGGCGGGAACTGCGTGCTGGGGGTCTGGGTGCTCTGGTCGGGCCGCGGCGCGGCGGAGGAACCGGTGCCCGGCTGCATGCCGGGGCCGTCGGGGGTGGGCGACTGGGCGTCGTCGGGAGTGGTCATCAGAAGCCTTCCGGGTCGATCGTGTCACTCCCATCCTGACTGATCCGGAGCCAGTCGGCATGGATCTTTGGTCGGGTGGTGCACCCACTCTGGAAGAATGGTAGACATCATGAAGAATTCCTCGTTCACCGCAGCCCGCCCCGAGGCCGTCCTGTGGGACTTCGACAGCACCCTGGTCAACACCGAGCCCCTGTGGACGCAGATGGAGGTGGAGGTGGCCCGGCGCCACGGCATCGAGTGGAGCGAGCAGGAATCGGCCAGCATCGTCGGCACCGCCGTCACGCGCCTGGCCGAGATCTTCTCCGAGCGCAGCGGCGGCCGGGTCGATGCGGGCACGATCCTCGACGACCTCGTCGGCGGAGTCATCGAGAGTGCCACCCACCAGGGCGAGGAACTCTTCCTGCCCGGCACCCGCGCACTGCTCGCCGAGATGGAACAGCAGGGGGTCAAACTCGCGCTGGTCAGCTCCAGTCCCCGCCACATGATCGACAAGATCCTGGCCGGGCTGCCCGCGCTGGGCTTCAGCGAGATCGTCGGCGGCGACGAGGTCAGTGCCAACAAGCCGGACCCCGAGCCCTATCGCAGGGCCGCCGAACTGCTCGGGGTCGACGTCACCAAGTGCCTGGTGCTCGAGGACAGCACCACCGGAGCCGACAGCGGCAACGGCGCCGGTGCCGTCGTGGTCGCCATCCCGGCCATGGCCCCGGTGCCCGAGGCCCGCCGACGCGTCGTGATCGACAGCCTGCAGGACGTCACCGTCGCACAGCTCTTCCAGCTCTACCGCCGCTGCATCGGCCAGCCCGCCAAGCTGGTGGCGCCCCCGCCGCCGGTCACCGAGAACCTGTCGGGCGTGCGCACCGGCGTGATGCAGGCCGGCGAACGCGTCACCCTCACCGACTCCAAGGGACGACGCCACTCGCTGCTGCTCACGCCTGGCAAGAGCTTCCACGCCACCAAGGGCGGAATCCGCCACGAGCAGATCATCGGCCAGCCCGAGGGGATCACCGTCGACAGCGTCGGCGGCGCCACCTACCTGGTGATGCGCCCGCTGCTCAACGACTACATGGTCTCGATGCCTCGCGAGGCCGCGGTCATCTACCCCAAGGACGCAGCCCAGATCATCATGTGGGGAGACATCTACCCCGGCGCCCGGGTGCTGGAGGCCGGCGTCGGCTCCGGCGCCCTGTCGCTGGCGATGCTGCGCGCCATCGGACCGAACGGCACCCTCAACTCCTACGAGCGCCGCGAGGACTTCGCCGAAGTGGCCCGCAACAACGTCGAGACCTTCCTGGGCGAAGCCCACCCGGGCTGGAAGCTGACCGTCGGTGACCTGGTGGAGAGCCTGCGCGACGAACCCGTCGACCGTGCCGTGCTCGACATGCTCGCCCCCTGGGAGTGCATCGACGCCGTCGGCGACGTGCTGGTGCCCGGCGGCGTGCTCACCTGCTACGTCGCCACCGCTACCCAGCTCGGCCGCGTCATGGACACCCTGCGCGCCCACGGCGGCTGGACCGAACCGCAGGCCACCGAGACCACCCAGCGCGACTGGCACGCCGAGGGCCTCGCGATCCGGCCCGGGCACGGCTCCACCGGCCACACCGGCTTCCTGGTGCACTCGCGTCGCCTGGCCCCCGGCGTCGAGGCCCCGATGCGCAAGCGTCGCCCCGCCGCCGGCGCCTACGGCCCCGACTACACCGGACCGCGCCCCAAGAACGTGCCGATGAGCAACCAGGAGGTCCCCGAGAACGGCATGGCAGAGCCCCGTCCGGGACGCCCGTCGGAGCTCGGCGTGCCCGCGCCGTCGGCCACCATCGAGCCGGCATCCGTCGAGGAGACGGGCGCCTGACATGCCCTTCGACCCGAACTGCCAGCCCGGCAAGGGATTCGACCACCGCCTCGGGGTCGCCGAACGACGCATGGCCGATGCCCGCGCGGACGCCCGCAACCTGGCGGCGCAGAATGAGAAGCTCAACGCCACCCTCAAGGAGGCGCGCTCGCGGCTGGTCGGGTTGAAGCAGCAGGTCGACGCGCTGTCGAAGCCGCCGCTGAACCTGGTGCTGGTGGTGCGGATCGTCGAGGCATCCGGCGAGGATCCCGGCATGCTCGAGGTCAGCGCCCTGGGACGGCTGATGCGGGTCGCGGCGCTGCCGGAGGTGCTCAGCGGCGCCCAGGTGGGGCGCGGCGTGCTGCTGAACGAGTCGAGCGTCGCCGTCGCGTTGTGTGACTTGCCACTCTCGGGCGACCTCGCCCGGGTGGTCGAGGCCGGACCCGGGGGAGTGGTGGTGCAGTCGTCGGCCGGCGACGAGGTGCTGCTGGCCCGGGTTCCCAGCCTCGACGAGGTCGACGTCGACGCCGGCGACACTGTCTTGGTGGACCGCAGGGCGGGACTCGCGCTGGCCAGGGTGGCGCGCAGCCAGGTGGAGGAACTGGTGCTGGAGGAGGTGCCCGACGTCTCCTATGACGACATCGGCGGCCTGGGCCAGCAGATCCAGCAGATCCGCGACGCCGTCGAGCTCCCCTTCCAGCACAGGGATGCCTACCATCGCTACCAGCTCACCGCCCCCAAGGGGATCCTGCTCTACGGCCCTCCGGGCTGCGGCAAGACGATGATCGCCAAGGCCGTCGCCAATGCCCTGGGCGGGGGTGCATCGGGCGCCGAGGGCGGCTCCTGGTTCCTCAACGTCAAGGGCCCCGAGCTGCTCACCAAGTACGTGGGCGAGTCCGAGCGCCAGATCCGCGCCATCTTCGCCCGCGCCCGGGAGCATGCCAGCGACGGCCGCCCGGTGGTGGTCTTCTTCGACGAGATGGACTCCCTCTTCCGCACCCGCGGCTCCGGCGTCAGCTCCGACGTGGAGAACACGATCGTGCCGCAGTTGCTCAGCGAGATCGACGGGGTGGAGGGCATCGACAATGTCATCATCATCGGTGCCTCCAACCGGGAGGACATGATCGACCCGGCCATCCTGCGCCCCGGGCGCCTGGACGTGAAGGTGAAGCTGGAGCGCCCCGACGCCGACGGCGCCCGCGAGATCCTGTCCAAGTACCTCACCGAGGCCACACCACTGGCGCCCGGCGTCGAGTCCGCCTGCGCGCTGGTGGAGCTGGCCGTCGAGGAGATCTTCGCCGTCGCCGACCGCAACCGCTTCCTCGAGGTCACCTATGCCAGCGGCGCCCGCGAGGTGCTCCACTTCGGCGACTTCGCCAGCGGCGCCATGCTGCGCAATGTGGTCGACCGCGCCAAGACCGCCGCCATCAAGGACGAACTGGCCGGCGGCCCCGGAGGCGTCTCCCGCGAGGGGATCGTCGAGGCCTGCCGCGCCGAGTTCGTCGAGAACGAGGACCTGCCCAACACCAGCAATCCCGACGACTGGGCGCGCATCAGCGGCCGTCGCGGGGAACGCATCGTCTTCCTGCGCTCCCTGGTGGGCTCGGGCCGCGGGACGGCGGTCGACTGATGGCCAAGCAGCGCAAACAGCCCAGTTCCCGAGGTGCCAGGAAGGGCGAGGCGCAGGTCGCCGTCTCGCGCATCGAGCAGCACCACGTCGACGCCTTCAGCGAGCTCGGTGCCGACTGGGCCGACCGCGCCACGAGCCTGCTGCGTTCGCGCACCGAGGGCACCGGCTTCGGCCTGGCCGTGACCGTCGACGGTGAGGCCGCTGGCCTCGTGGGGGTGCGCTTCGGCGAACCCTGGGAGCTGCACGACCTGCACGTCCACCCCGACCGCCGCGGTCAGGGGATCGGCACGCGACTGGTGACGGCCGTGGAGGAACTCGCGCGCCTGACCGGCTCGCTGCGGGTCATGGTCGGCCTCGACAACCACGACGCGCGTCGGCTCGTCCAGCGACTGGGCTACCAGGCCACCGGCGAGCTGCAGACCAGCACCTACACGCATCTGGACGACGACGGCACCCCGCACCAGGCCACCGAGACCGACGAGGCGTTCCTCAAGCGCTTCTGAGGCGCACACCGGGCCGAATTCATGGCCTGCGCCGCCGTCCTTGTGGCGGCGTGGTTCACTCCGAATCCGGGTGACGCGCGGAGCATGCCCTTCCTCGCGGTGCCGACCACGGCGACACTGCCTGGGGGCGGTGGGGATAGTCCGCTGCCGGTGAGGATCACGAGGGGCCGGGGCCAGGACGCGGACGTGGCACACGGTGGAAAGGTCTTGGCGGCCTGTGTGGGGCTGCTGGTGAGCGTGGCCTACTCCTGGCTGGCCACTCGCATCCACGCCCGACTGGGCACCGGGATGGACCTGGCCATCTTCGACCAGGGCGTGCGCACGCTCGCCCTTGGCACGTGGCCCACCAGCTCCATGAAGGCCGTCGCGATGAATCTCTGGGGTGACCACCTGCATCCGATCATCCTGGGTGCAGTACCCGCCTACTGGGTGCGACCCGACCCGACCACCCTGTTGGTGCTCCAGGCCGCCTGTCTCGGTCTCGCGTGCGCAATCCTCGTCCACACCGCCTGCCGCCTGCTGCCGGGGCAGCGGCTGCTTCCCGTGGCCCTGGGACTGTCCCTTGCCGGCGCTCCCGGAGTGCAGTCGGGGATGACCTTCGACGTGCACGAGGTCGGGTTCGGCCTTCCGGTGCTGGCACTCGCGCTGTCGGCGCTACTCCTCGAGCGGTGGAGGCCATTCATGCTGTGGTCACTGGCCCTGCTACTCACCAAGGAGGATGCCGGGCTCCTCGTGCTGGGACTGGCTCTGGTTGCAGTGGTCAAGGGGGCGCGGCGGCAGGCCGTGGTACTCATGGTTGCCGCGACCTCCTGGACGTGGTTTGCCGTTCAGGTGGTTATCCCGCGATTCAGCCCCTCAGGCAGCTGGTTGTACGCCGACAAGGTCCAGGACACCGGCCAGAGCTTGCGCAGCATCGTCTTGAGCATGTAGGGCTGCCAAGGGCTGGCATGGACGGGTCTGGTGATGCTGTCTGCCGTGGCTTTCCTCTCCCTACGATCTCCGGTCCTTCTGGCGGTGGTACCGGCGCTGGTGTCGAGGGCGGCCAGCGGCAATCCGTCGTACTGGGGTAACGACTTCCACTACAATCTGGTCCCCAGTGTCATCCTCGCTTTCGCTGTGCTCGACGCCGTCAGACGTATGCGTCACTGGCATTTGTGGGCGTGGGTGCTGCTCGCCCTGTCACTGCTCGGAATTGCGTGTGGCAAGGCCACGGACGAAGCACTGCACAACACGGACCCTGCCCGACTGGACGATGCCAGACGGGCCATGGCCATTGTTCCCGAGGGAGCCCCGGTAGCCGCCGATTTCTACGTGACACCCCATCTGACGGCCGCACATCCGGTGACGCAAAAACTGCTCCCGCCCAATTTCACGGACGACCTGGGCGAACCGATCCGGCCCGAGTGGGTGGTCGTCGATCTGGGGAGCCGCAGCTACGGCGGGGCATCGGGGTGGGCACCCCAGGCGATCGCGCACTTCTCGCAGCAAGGATTCGTCGTCCACGAACATGTGGGGGACTTCGTGGTCCTGAGGCACATGTCCCGACCCTGACCTGGGTGTCACGACCCTGACGTCGCAACGTGTGGGGGCGGCCACCTTCTTCAGGGTTCGGCGCCCAAGCCCAGGGAGGACGACGGGTATGTGGGAGTGCTGGTCGGCAGAATCCGGGCGAGACACCCTGTTTCTGTGGCACAGTGGCACCCACGGCGAGACCCAGCGCCGAGCCCACGCACGGACCCCAGTTCCCGCGTCGAGGCGAAGGGGAGCAGATCCTCGGGTTGCTTCGTGGTGATCATCGTCCGACCGGACGGGCAGACTGGGGGTGCGTCGCCCGGTCGAGGTATGAGATGACACGCGACAAGGACTTCAAGACCCTGGTGCGCCGCCGCATGCGCGAGACCGGCACCAACTACACCTCCGCCCGGGCCGAGCTGCTGGGTGATGCCGGAGTTCCCGACGACTCGCCCAGCGAACGCACCGACGCGGCCTGGCGACGCGCCCGCGACGAGCACCACAAGATCCTGGGGCGCTTCCTCGGTGACGGCCGCCTGGTCAGCTTCCCCGCCCGCCGCAAGGTGCGCGTCCACGTGCTGCTGCACCTGGTCGGCCTCTTCGATCCACGGGGGCGCTACAGCGAGACGCAGATCAACCAGCTCCTCGGCCAGGTCGTCGACGATCATGCCTTCTGGCGCCGCGAACTGGTCAACTACGGCTACCTCTGCCGCGAGGCGGGCCAGTACTGGCTGCCCGACCGCGCTCCCGAACGTCCCGCACACATGGAGCAGGAGATCCCCGACTGGGAGGGGTTGTGGTTGCCGCGCTTCCTGGCGGGGCGGGCCTGACCGCTAGCTGGCGCCCACCCGACGGACCACCTCGAACCTGGTGCACACCACCGGGGTGTCGTCGTTCAAGACGAGGGGTGGGTCGCCAAGGTCCGCGACGAATTCCGGCGAGATCCAGAACTCTTCGTGGGCACGCCGCCAGGCGGCCGCGTCGGCGTGGCCCTCGCCCTCGGCCTGGGCATGGTCGTCGGTGACCTCGCCCAGGGCCACCACCTCGACCGTCGTGGTCCGGGTGACGCAGACCACCTTGCCGTCCGAGTCGAGCACCGCCTCTTCGTCTCCCACGCGGGGCAGCTCCTCGCCGGTGCGACGGTATTCCTCCAGCAGCCCGGTGGTGGCGACCTTGGTGCCGTCGAAGATGGCTCCGACGAGCCGCTCACGGAGCTCACCGGGAAAGGCGTAGAGCCCCACCAATGGGCCGTCCACCAGCCGAAGCGTCTGGTCTAGTGCCTCGTCCGGGTCTGATGCATCGATGCGGGCGCGGGGCCCGTCAGGCTCGACGTCCCATGGCGTCCAGTCCGAGGCCGTCACCTCAGCCCAGGTGGGCGGCCGGTGACCGTCGAGATCGGCCGTGCGCTGCTCGACGCGGCGGCGATGCTCGGCCTCGTCATCCAGGTGGAGTTCGACGACGTGCAGGTCTGCCCCAGCGTCGGCCGCGGTCTGGGCCCAGGAGGCGCGCGCCTCGGGTACGGGGTTGACGGCATCGACCACGACGTCATTGCCCAGCAGGAGGTTGGAGCGCGCCAGCCCGTGGCAGACGGCATAGCCGGCGGCACCTACCTCGCCCTGGTCGTGCGCCAGGAGGGACTCGACGACGTCCACCCGCAGGTAGCCGGCGCCGGTGGCGCGCACGACGTTGGCGGCCAGCGTCGTCTTGCCCGTGCCGGGGCGGCCGGCGAGGACCAGCAGCCACGGACGGCGATGTTCTTGGCGCTCACACGAAAGGTTGGACGGCATGCGTCGATCCAAGCACTCGCTGAGCTCCCCACCGAGCGCCAGACCTCGCTGTGCGTCGCTGGGGTCTGGCTCAGAGCCCGGCGAGCTTCTTGCGGAAGATGAGCCGCCAGCCCACCAGGAAGAGGCCGGTGACCACGGTGGTCACGACCATGAAGGCGAAGGCCGTCCCGCCACCGACGGCAGCTCGCAGGGCCAGCCCACCCCAGGCGGTCACCAGCCAGACGAAGACGCCGGCCATCACGGTCCCGACCGGACGGCGGCGCAGGAGCAGGATCGCCCAGGCCACGGCGCAGGCCAGCAGGAAGGGCCAGGCCACCGGGACAAGGCGGTTCGCCAGGTCCCCGTCGTGGCTGAGGACCCCGATGATCGAGAAGACCACCACGAGCACCATGTCGATCGCCAGCGCAACTTGCTTCGTCATGGGCCCACCCTATCGAGCACCCATCCACAAACCACCGTGAGAAGTGCCGATGGTGCAGCATCTGCACCATCGCCCGCCCACAGTGAGGTTTGTGGACGAGGGGCCGGATACTGTCGCAGGCATGAGCATCATGGGCCTCGAGACCGAGTACGGCGTCCTCGTCACGGGCCTCGCACCCGGCGAGGCGCAGCCCGACCCGATCAGCCTGTCCGAGGCGGTGATCGCGGCGGTGGATGCGGCCGGCACGAGCTTCACCCTGGCCGACGAGCAGCCCCTGGTCGACGCTCGTGGCACGGTCCTGCCGCGCCACATCGCCCACCCCGACCTGCTCACCGACCAGGTGACGGTCGCCAATCGCCTGCTGGCCAATGGTGGCCGCAGCTATGTGGACCACGCCCACCCCGAATGGTCCGGGCCCGAGGTCACCACCGCCACGGAGGCGCTGGTCTGGGACCGTGCCGGCGACCAGCTGCACACCGCCGCCGCCCGGGCCGCGAGCCAGCGCACCGGTCTAACGATCCACCTGGTGAAGAACACCACCGACAACAAGGGCCGCAGCTATGGCCGCCACGAGAACCACCTGCTGCCCCGGAGCCTTCCCTTCGAGACCATCGTGGAGCAGTTCCCCGGTTTCCTGGCCAGCCGCGTCGTGGTCAACGGGGCCGGGCGGGTCGGGATCGGGGAGACGGGGGAGCGGCCCGGCTTCCAGACCAGCCAGCGCGCCGACTTCTTCGAACGGCTCGTCGGGCTGGAGACGACCCTGCGTCGCCCGATCATCAACACCCGCGACGAACCCCACGCCGACCGCGCCACCCACCGCCGCCTGCACGTCATCACCGGCGACGCCAACCTCTGCCACGTGGCGACCCTGGTCACGATCGGCTCGGCCTCCCTGGCGCTGCGCGCGATCACGGCCGGAGCCCGCCTGCCCCAGCCCGTCGATTCTGTGGCGGCGATGAGGGCGTGGAGCCACGACCCCAGCTGCACCGTGCGCCAGCCCTGCACCGACGGCACGGCCCGCACCGCCGTCGAGCTGCAGCAGCTGTGGGCCCACGCCACCGAGGAGCACCTCTCCAGCGAGGACGACGCCCTCGTGCAGCGCCACTGGCGGGGCATCCTCGACGACCTGGCCGTCGATCCGATGCGCTGTGCAGACCGGCTCGACTGGGTGGTGAAACTGCGCCTGCTGCAGGGCCTGTGCCAGCGCCACGGATTCGGCTGGGACGATCCGCGGCTGCAGGCCCTCGACCTGCGCTACGCCGACCTGACCGACGGACTGTTCGCCCGGCTGGAGTCCAGCGGTGCGGTCCAGACGATCGTCGACGACGGCGACGTCACCGCTGCGACCACCCGGCCGCCGGTCACCACACGCGCCTGGCTGCGCGGCACCCTGCTGGAACGATTCGGCACCCACGTCGTCGCCGCCAGCTGGGACCGGATCGTCCTGGCCACCCCGCAAGGAGAACGGAGCCTGCAGCTGGTGCAACCCTTCGACGGCACCGCGGCCCAGTGGCACGACCGGATCGCGTCCACCACCACCATCGACGAGCTGACCAGCCTGTTCGACTCGTTAGGCTGGCGGGCATGAGCGAGCAGCAGCGCATCCAGCGCCCCGGAAGCAGCGACGGCACCGATCCCGAGGCCGGGCAGGTGCAGCAGCAGGGCGAACAGCGCACCGACGACGGTTTCGAGGCGCTGCTCGACGAGATCGACGGCGTGCTGGAGACCAATGCCGCCGAGTACGTGCGCGGCTTCATTCAGAAGGGTGGCCAGTGAGCCCGGCCGCCGGTGGGCTCGACGGCGGCGCAGACCTGGTTCCGGTGGAGGGGAGCCTCGGCCCGGTCGTGGTGATCGGGGCCGGACTGATCGGCGCCTCCATCGGCATGGCGCTGACCGCAGCCGGCGAGCAGGTACACCTGGTGGATGCCAGCAATGTGCACGCCGTCGTGGCCGCCGGCCTGGGCGCTGGTCTGGTGGACTACCCACAGACCGAGACGATCCGGCTGGTGGTCGTCGCCACCCCGCCCAGTGCCGTGGTGCAGGAGGTGCTGGAGGCTCTGGAGCTCTCCCCTCGGGCCGTGGTGACCGACGTCGCCAGCGTGAAGGGGGCCGTGCTGGACAAGCTGCGCGCTTCCGGCGCCGACCTGTCGCGCTATGTCGGCTCGCATCCGATGGCGGGCTCGCAGCACGCCGGGCCGCTGACGGCCAGCGGTGAGCTGTTCGTCGACCGCACCTGGGTGGTCTGCCCGCGGGACGAGAACGACCCGGAGCATGTCGAGGTGGTGCGGCAACTGGCCGGCACCTGCGGCGCCCGCATCGTCGAGATGGCGGCTGACGACCATGACGAGGCCGTGGCCCAGGTGAGCCACGTGCCGCAGCTGATGAGCACGCTGACCGCCGGCAACCTGCGCGAGGTGCCCGAACCACATCTGCAGCTGGCGGGCCAGGGAATCCGGGACGTGACGAGGATCGCGGGCAGTGATCCGGTGTTGTGGCGCCAGATCATCAGCGCCAATGCCGAGGCGGTGCGGGCCGAGCTGGACGGGATCCGTCGAGACCTGGACGAGCTGTTGAGTATCCTGGACGACCCGCCCCGGCTCGAGGAGTTCATGGCCCGCGGCCGGCAGGGCGCCAGGACCCTGCCGGGCAAGCACGGCGCCCTGCCCGTCGACTGGGAGCAGGTGGTCATCGAGATCCCCGACGCCCCCGGCGCCCTGGCGCGGCTCTTCGCCGACATTGGCGGCGAGGGCATCAACGTCGAGGACCTGGCAATCGAGCACGACAGCGAGCGCCAGGTTGGTTTCCTGGCGGTCGACGTCGCCCCCCGCGGGGCCGCCAGCCTGCGCGAGGCGATGGTCTCGCGCGGCTGGAGCCTGCGGCCCTGAACCCTCAGGCCCTCGGGATCACTCCTGCAGCAGCTTGGGCAGCTGGCGCTTGCGCAGCTCACCCAGCTCAGCCTCCTGGGAGGCGGCGCGCTCGATCAGTTCGTCGAGCTGGGACTGGTCCAGGCGGGGGTCGTGCAGGTCGCGGAGGGCTTCGAAGCCGACGAGCTTGCCGTGGACGGCGAGCATCAGCGCCTCCAGCTCCACGACGTCTGACAGCGGAGAGCGGGCGATGGCGCGCTCATTGGGCTTGAGGCGCGCCGCCTTCTCTCCCAGTCGGGAGCCGGCATCCTTCAGCGTGGAGACGGTGGAGCCGACGCGCTCCATGATCTGTTCGAGGCTCTTCTGGTCCTCGCGGACCTGCTCGGCGATGCGTGCCACGGCGGCGCGCACCTCCGGGTCACCGTGGCCCTCGGCGACGCGGTCGAAGGCATCGACGCCGGCGGCGGACCCGGCGTGGTGGTCCTGCAGGTAGGTGGCGATCAGTTCGCTCATGGGTGGCTCCTCTCATGGGGCCCCGCTGGGCTGACTGCCCGGTTGGGCTGCCCGGCGAGGCCTGTGTGGATGTTGCCGTCGCGACATGGGGTCGCACCTCCACGCTAACCAGACGGGCCGGGAATCTTTTCCACCACAGGGGGTGGGCTGGCTACGCGCTCAGCGCACTCAGAACCGTGCCGTGGGCTGGTGGGTGGCGGCGACCTCGTCGGCGGTGGGCTCACGCAGCACGACGAGCTCGTCGCCGTCGATGCGCAACAGCCCCCGGGCGGCGAAGGCATCCAGCCAGCCCACCATCGGCCAGCGTCCCCAGCGCTGGTGGAAGCGTCGGGCATTGGTGACGATGCTGGCGAAGTGGTGCAGCGGCGGGCGGTGCACCGCATGGGCCTGGTGCAGCACGCGGGCCGGGCTCAGGAAGAAGTTCATCCCGGCATCGCGGCACCGGAAGGCGAAGTCGGTGTCCTCGCCGCCGTAGCCGCGGTAGTCCTCGTCGAAGCCACCCACGCACCAGAAGTCCCCGGCGGTGATCGCGAAGCCGAGCGACCAGAACATGTGCCAGTCCGTGCTGGCCCCGGTGCCCAGTCCCTCGCGGGACGGGTGGGGGATCGCCACCAATGACGGGTCACTTGGCGGCGCCCAGCCCGGTGGCAGGTAGCAGGGGGAGGCCATCACCAGGCGTCCCGGGCGGCAGTCGGCTGCCAGCGTGGCCACCGTCGTCGGCTCGGCCAGGCAGTCGACGTCGAGGAAGACCAGCACGTCCTCGTCCTGGGCGCGGGCCGCACGGGCGCTGGCATTGCGGCCAGCAGCCAGCGCCAGCCCCTCGGCCTCCAGATGTTGCGTCCGAACACCATCCGGGGGGAACTCCCAGGGCTCGGTGTCCTGGTTCACGAAAGTCACCACGACCTCGTCCCAGCCACGTCCGGCAGCCCCATCACACCCCTGGGTGTGTTGCAGTGAATCCGCTTGTCGCAGCAGGTGTTCGTCTCGATCGTGGGTGAGCACCAGCACGGATGTCGTCGGCATGATTCGAGAGTACATTCACCCTGTGACCCACATTCCCACCAGCGTGCCGAGGCCTCGACGATGAGGATCGGAGTCCTGGCCCACCTGCACCACCCGATTGGCCAGCCCTACCTTGGCGGGCTCGAGGCCCACACGGCCCAGACCTGCGAGGCGCTGGCGCGACGTGGCCACCAGGTGAGCCTCTACGCCAAGCAGGGCAGCCGGTTGGCCGAGCCGTCGGTGCGGGTCGTCGTCATGCTGGAGGAAGGCTTCACCTGGCGCCCCGGCAACCAGGACGACGAGATCATCGTCGACGAGGCCACCCGGCGGGCCTGTGCCGCCGCATCGGCACAGAACGACGTGGTGCTGAACAACTGCCTCAACCCCGTGCCCTATGTCGAGATGGCCGAGACTGCCATGCTCACCGTGCTGCACACCCCGGCGACGCTGGAGCGCGTCAATGCGCTTGTCGAGCGTCCTGGCTGGGCGCCCGGTCCGCGGCATGCCTGGGTGAGCGTCTCGCAATCCAATGCGGTCGGCTGGCGCGAGGTGCTGCCCGAGGTCACGGTCGGGGTGGTGCCCAACGGGATCGACCTGGACCAGTGGCCCTCGGTGCTCGATGTCGATGCCGACGCGCCGCTGGCATGGTCGGCCAGGATCACTCCCGAGAAGGGTCTGCACGTCGCCATCGACGCTGCGATGGCCGCAGGCATGCGGTTGGAGGTAGCCGGCCCGATCAGCAACCAGGGTTACTTCGAGGAGCAGATCCAGCCCCGGATCAGCGTCTCGGAAGGTCGCGTCCGCCATCTCGGCCACTTGCCGCACGACCAGCTGGCCGCCCTGCTGGGACGCAGCTCCGCCTTCTGCTGCACGCCGCTGTGGGAGGAGCCCTTCGGCCTGGCACCGCTGGAGGCGATGGCCTGCGGCACGCCCGTCGCAGCGCTGGCCCGTGGCGCCGTCCCCGAGCTGGTCGGGCCGGACGGGGGAGCGATGGCCGACGGCGCCGAAGGCCTGCCCGAGGCGATCCGGCGCGCCGTCGGCATGGACCGCGCTGCCGTGCGTCGCCGCGCCGAGCACTTCTCCCAGACGGCCATGGTCGACGACTACCTACGCATCCTGGACGGCCTGCGCGCCTGAGCTCCCGTAGATGCTCGCTTCGCCGAGGCGTGACGAACGGGCATGACGGCACCCATCGACCTGCACCGGGACTCGGAACTCATCAGTTCAATTCCTGCTGAGCAGTTCTCGGCCAGCGAGGTTGACGGCGCATCGGAGAACCAGGAACAGACCCCAAGGACTCGCGGCAGGTGATTGCGGTGTCGGATGGCCGGGATTGCTGCGCAGGGTAACTTCTGGGCATGACGACCAGCCTGGCGAGAATGGACCCGACCGGTGCTGATCGGGACGCCCTGATCGAGTTCCTCACGAGCAATGACTGTCCGTTCCGCGTGCGCTCGTGCGTCGACCGGGAACAGGCGACACGAGCCATTGATGCCGGACGCTATCGAGACAAGGACAACGACACTTGGTGGATCGAGGAGGACGACGGCCGTCGCATTGGCTTCGTCCGCTTCGAGGACCTGACCAGTTCTCCCATGCTGGACCTTCGCGTGCAGGCTTCGGCACGCGGCCACGGACATGGCCTCACGGCCTTGTCACTGGCGACCGAGCACGTGTTCACGACGATGCCCCTCGTCACGCGTTCTGAAGGGACCACCCGGCAGGACAACGTGGCGATGCGCACGACGTTCGAACGCGCTGGCTGGGTCAAGGAGTGCCACTACCGGCAGTCCTGGCCCACCGCCGACGGGCAGCTGCTCGAGGCGTCGGTTACGCCATCCTGCGCTGTGACTGGGAGTCCGGCACCACCACGCCCGTGACGTGGGACGACCTTCCGACCAGGTGACTGCCGGTCGAAGGAACGCTTTCAGCGCAGCGGAAGCGGTCGTTCAGGGGAGCAGGTCCCAGAACTGCTTGCGCGCTGGCATCGCGTGGATGACCAGCTCGTTGCCGCTCTCGAAGACCAGGACGATGGTCTCCAGCAGCCGGCCGTGGGTATCGAATCCCAGCCGTAATTCCCGATGGGGCCAGTCGTCGTCCTCCAGGGGCTCGATCCATTGCGCCCAGTGGGCTGCCTGGATTGAGTCCTCGTCGTCGACACCATGCTTGCGGGCGCTCGGATGGATCTTCACGCGGCGAACTGGGCGAGTGCTCGACGGATCGCCTCGGAGCGGCTGACCTGGTCGCGGGCGGCGACGGCATCGAGTGCCTCGACCTCCTCCGCACTCAAGCGCACCGCGACCACCTGCATCGGCTCGGCGCCCCGCCCCGGACGACCGCGCCCGCGCCGCTTCAGTGCCTCCACGTCATAGCCCGCCTCGGCCTCGTCGGCCCAGGCCTGGATCTGCTCGTCGGTGATCTCGTCCTCACGCATGACAAAATCGTAAACGAAAATTGCGACCACGGGAATGGACGACCGGTCCTTGGCAAAGTGGTACCGCCAAGCACGTCGGCGAGGATCTGGCCACCATGGTGAGAACCTGCGGCAGCGACCAGGCCCAAGTCGGTCAGCCCAGCAGCCCCCGGTACAACTCCTCGTGGGCCCTGACGACGCGGCGTCGCTCCTCGGTGCGCTCTGCCACCGACAGGCACGGACCGACCGGCTCCTGGGCCAGCCGTTCGACAGCCCGGGTGAGCGAGTCGCAGTCCAGCCCGTCACGGTCCTGGTGGTAGCAGAGCACCCGACGCTGGTCGGCGTAGTAGCCGCAGTTGGGGGCGATCACCCAGGTGCCCAGGTCGACGCAGGCCTCCAGCCATCCCGAATGGGTGCCCCAGCGGTAGGGCAGCACGGAGGCATCCAGCGACTGCAGGTAGTCGAACAGCTCGTCCTCATCGAAGTAGGGCCGCACCTCCAGTGAGATCGAGCCGTCCTCGGCCAGCGAGCGCAAGTGCTCGGGCAGACCTTCGGGCCGCTGGTGGGCGGTGCCGTCCATCACCTCGGGATGGGCATTGACCTGGATCGACACCTGCCGGCCACCGTGCCCATTGACGAGGCGCGCCGACTCCACCAGTGCGTCCACCAGCTCGGTGGAGGCCATGTTCGGCCGTAGGCTCTTGAGGTGCACCCCGACCCGCAGCGGCTCGTTCGGCACCCGCGGCTCACGCTGGCGCACCTCCAGCTTGTCCAGGTCGACGACGTGGGGGTGCGGCAGCACCAGAGCCTCACGACCCCACAGCTCGCGCACCTCCTGCGCTGCACCCTCGGTGAGGGTCACCAGCGCGTCGGCGCTGGGCACCAGCACGTCAAGAGCTGCGCGGTGGAGCGCCGGGTCTGTGTGGTGCGGGTTGCCCAGATCATGCACGGTGTAGACCAAGGGCTTGCGCTCCCGGCGCAGGTCGGCCACCACCCGCTCCAGGTCCTCGGGGGCCAAGGCGTCGAAGCCGAAGTGCACATGCATGATGTCGAACTCGTCGCGGTGCTCGGTGATCCAGCCCCGCTCCAGCATCGCGGGCGGCCACCAGCCGGACTGCTCGGTGCCGTCGCCGCGAGATGGACGCGGATCGGGCAGCCGTTCGAAGGTGACCGGATCGCCCGGCACCGGGCCGCAGTGGCGAATGTAGACCTGGTCATGGGGGACGCTGGCAATACGAATGACAGGCATCCAGCCAGCATTGCCGCTCATGCCGGTCGACCAGCACCCCCACAGGGATGCAGCTGCAGGGGTGTGGCCACCGACGCAGCTCGGCTGGTCTGCTGGCTTGATGCGGATCGTGTACTACGCCCACCACCACGGCAGTGGGCACCTGCAGCACGCCCGCAGGTTCCAGGAGTCCGGCGTGGCCGAGGTGGTCACCGTGGGTGCTCCCGGGACCGATCGTCCGCTGCCGCCGGACGTCGACGCCGACCAGCCGCACCAGCAGGACCCCCGCAATCCCTTCCACTGGACGCCCACCAACAGGGCTGTCCAACGGCGCTTCGCCGAACTGCACCGGGTGCTGCTCGACGTCGAGCCCGACCTCGTGATGGTCGACGTTTCCGTCGAGGCCGCCGTCTTCTGCCACCTGGCCGGATTCCCGGTGGCGCACCGACTGATGCCCGGCGACAGGACCGACGCCGCCCACCAGCTGGCCTATGCCAGCGCGGCGGGCCTGTTCGCCTACTACCCGCACGCCCTGCAGTCGCCGGGATTCGAGTGGGAGAACAAGACTGCCTGGATCGGCATGCTCGACGAGAGCCCAACCGGGCAAGCATCGCTGGTGGAGCCGAGGACGGTGGCGGTGCTCAGCGGCGCCGGTGGCGACGGCGTCCCCGTCGACGAACTGGTGCGGGCCGCGCGCACCAGGCCCCACGAGCAGTGGCACGTCCTGGGCCCGACCCTCGGCAGCGCCGACCACACCAGCCTGCCCGCCAACCTGCACCTGCACGGCTGGGTCGACGATCCCAGGGATCTGCTTTCCCGCGCCGAGTTGGTGGTCTGCGGGGCGGGGCACAACACCATCGCCACCGTGGCTGGCCTGCGACGACCGGCCCTGGTGATCCCCGAGCAGCGACCCCACCGCGAACAGGAGGCCTTCGCAGAGCGACTGTCGGAGGCGCTGGGGCAGCCAACCGCCCCGTCCTGGCACACGGTGGACTGGACCTCTGCGGTGACCAGGCCCGGCGACCCGGACCTCCTGGCGCGCGGTCTGCTGGTCGGGGCGAACGAATACCGCGAGCGCCTGCGGCACTTCCTCCAGGACTGCCTGCCGACCCCGCCACCGCCCGGCGTCACGATCGCCGCCTGAACGGCGCCGGCCCAGGTCCCGTCAGCCCAGGAGGCGGCCTGCCAGGTCAAGAGTGGGCGGCAGCAGGAAGAGCATGCCCAGGGACCACGTGAGGTGGGTGACCACCGGGGCCACCAGTCCGCCCGTGGCCCGTCGCTGCAGCGCCACGACGGCCCCGAGCATGAGGGCCGCGAGCACCAGCAACGGAACTCCCGACATGGCGGTCACCGCCCCGTAGAGCACTGTGGTTCCCGCGATCCTCCACCGCGCCGGCAGCGCCTGGAAGAGGGCGCCCCGGAAGAAGTACTCCTCGGTGAGCCCGTTCACGGCAGTCACCACCGCCACGACGGCCAGAGATCCCTTGCGGGCATGGTCGAGCAGCCCCTGCACGGGGGCCTCCAGCACGGGGACCTGTGAGACGCCGACGGCGCCGACGAGGAAGAGCAGCAGCAGCGAGAGGCCGATGACGAAGGCCTCTCCCAGACGGTGCGTTCCTGTCTCAACGCGGCGCGCTCCCATCGTTGCCACCGGACCCGACAGTCGTCCACCCGCGACCCACACCAGCGCCAGGACGGCCGTTGCGACGTAGAACAGCCGATCGCCCGCCGGCAGGTTCAGCGACCAACCCATCACGCCGGCACCGAGCAGGAGCGTCACGGCGCAGACCACGCGGCGGCGCGTCACGGACACGGTCTCGGGTGCGTCGACGGCCGTGTCCAGCAGCGAGGACCTGACGAAGCGGTTCAGCCGGTGCGAAGCGGTGGCGGGCATGGGTCCTCCAGAGGGGGCCGTGGGACGGCGAGACAGTGCGAATCTAGCTTCCCCGACAACACATCCGGGCGCCGATCACCCAGGGCTGTCCGCTGTGGGTGAACACGCCCGCTCCCCGTGGGGCACGCCCTCATCAACCGGGCATGATTTACATCATGACGAGGACGGCAATGGTCACCGGCGCGACCGGCTACGTGGGTTCCCTTGTGGTGGAACGGCTTCTGGAGGAGGACTGGACGATTCGCGTCCTCGTGCGCGATGCCGACAAGCTGCCCGACCAGTGGGACGGGCGTATCCACGTCGTCGAGGGAGACGCGAGCTCGTCCGATGACCTCGCCGAGGCCATGCAGGGTGCCGACGTCGCCTGGTTCCTGATCCACGCGATGGGCGGCGGGGACGACTTCGCCGAGACCGAGCGGCAGATCGCCCACGCTTTCGCCGACGCCGCCCGCGACGCAGGCGTCTCCCGCATCGTCTACCTCGGCGGCCTGCACCCCGACGGCGAACTGTCGGAGCATCTGGCCAGCCGCGTGGAGGTTGGCGAGATCCTGATGGCCAGCGGCGTCCCGACCGCCGCCGTCCAGGCCGGGGTGGTGCTCGGCGACGGTTCGGCCTCCTTCCAGATGCTGCGCGACCTCACGGAACGTCTCCCCGGTGCCATCGGCCCGAAGTTCCTCGCGAACCGGATCCAGCCCATCGACCACCGCGACGTTGTCCACTACCTCGTGCGTGCCGGCGACCTCGGCCCCGAGCACAACCGCACCTTCGACGTCGGTGGCCCGGACCGACTCAGCTATGCCGAGATGATGAAGGCCTATGCGAAGGTCCAGGGGATGGGGCCGCGGCCCGTCATGATCGCGCCGCTGTGGACTCCTGGGCTGGCCTCGCACTGGATCGGACTCATCACGCGCACCCCCGCCGAGATGGCAGGACCGCTGCTCGGCTCCCTGCTCCACGAGACCGTCTGCACGGAGGACGACCTCACCGACCTCGTCGGCGCCCCGGAGGGCGGGCCCCGCTCCTTCGCGCAGTCGGTGGAGGATGCCTCGGCCGGCCGGGACCAGTGGCGGCCGGTGAAGGTGCTGGCCGCCACCTCGGCCGCGGTCCTGGCGGCTGCCACTGTGGGCGGCCTCGCAACGGCTCAGGGGACCCAGAGCCGGTGGTACCGCACCCGCCGAAAGCCGTCCTGGCAGCCGCCGGGTGCGGTCTTCGGCCCGGTCTGGACCGCGCTGTACGCCGACATCGCCGTCATCTCGGCGCTGCACCTCGCCGATCGCCTGGAGGAGGGCGACCGGGACGGGGTTGTGCGCGATGCGGCCGCGCTCGGGGTGAACCTGGTGCTCAATGCCGGGTGGTCGTGGGTCTTCTTCCGTGCCCATCGGCCCGCCCTTGCCACGGGCGTGGCCGGCGCGCTGGCGGTGAGCTCCGCCGACCTGGTGCGCCGGGTCGGGCAGCGCAGGGAGCGCGGCGTCGTGCTGGCGCCCTATGCCGCCTGGACGGGATTTGCGACGGTGCTCACCGACGCGATCCGTCGCCGCAACCGCTGAGGCGGCGGGCCCGTGCCATCGTGGCCCGATCCGAGCCTTCTGCCAGCTGGTCCCGCTAGGCTGACGGACGTGACCGACAGCCTGCTCATCGCCATCGACGGACCCAGCGGATCCGGCAAGTCCAGCACCTCTCGCGGGGTGGCCAGCAAGCTCAGCCTCGCCTACCTGGACACTGGTTCGCTCTATCGTGCGGCGGCGGTGGCCTTCCTCGAGTCGGGTCTCGACGCCAGCCAGACCGAGGAGATCGTCGCCCGGGTGACCGGCACCACGATCGTGCCGGGAACCGATCCCGAGAAGCCGTCGACCAGCATCGACGGGCGCGACGTCACCGACGCAATCCGAGACCCCGCCGTCAGCGCAAAGGTCTCCACCGTGGCCACCATCCCGGCGGTGCGCGCCTGGCTCAACGACCAGTTCCGCGCCATCATCGACGCCCACCAGCGGCGGATCGTGGTGGAGGGACGCGACATCACCACCGTCGTGGCCCCCGACGCCGACCTGCGGATCCTGCTGGTGGCAGATCCCGCGGCTCGCATCGCCCGTCGCCAGGCCGAACTGGGCGGAGCGGTGGACGTGGCCGCCGTCACCGACCAGGTGGTGCGCCGAGACCGCGACGACTCGACCGTCAGCCAGTTCGAGAAACCCGCCGAGGGCGTCGAGCTGGTGGACTCCACCTACCTGAACCTCGCCGAGGTCATCGACACCATCTGCGCCAAGGTCGGCTGACCGCAGCGCGGGGGAGTAGAATGGCTCCTTCACCCTTTGGGCCCAGGAGTGGCCCGACGACGCCGGCCCCGGCCGGCGTCTCAGCAGGGCAGCAGTCGCTGCACCTGGAACTGCACTGTGAGGAAAACCAGCATGACCGAGAACTACGACTTCGACCTCGACGACCAGGAGACCGCCCTCAAGCCGGTCCTGGCCGTGGTGGGGCGCCCCAATGTGGGCAAGTCCACCCTCGTCAACCGCATCCTGGGACGCCGCGAGGCCGTCGTCCAGGACACCCCCGGCGTGACCCGGGACCGGGTGAGCTATGACGCCAACTGGAATGGCCGCGAGTTCGTCGTGGTCGACACCGGCGGCTGGGTGAGCGACGCCAAGGGCCTGGCCCACCAGATCGCCGAACAGGCCGAGCTGGCCATCAATGCCGCCGACGCGGTGCTCTTCGTCGTCGACGCCCAGGTCGGCACCACCGACGAGGACGAGGCCGTGGTGCAGGTGCTGCGCCGCAGCAAGAAGCCCGTCGTGCTGGCCGCCAACAAGGTCGACGATCAGCGCACCGAGGCCGAGGCCGCCTCGATGTGGAACCTGGGCCTGGGCCAGCCGTGGGCCATCAGCGCCATCCACGGCCGCGGCACCGGTGACCTGCTCGACGCCATCCTCGAGGTGCTGCCCGAGGCCCCCGCCGAGAGCTTCGTCGAGGTGGGAGGCCCGCGTCGCATCGCCATCGTCGGCAAACCCAATGTGGGCAAGAGCTCGCTGCTGAACAAGCTCTCGGGCCAGCAGCGCGCCGTCGTCAGCGACATGTCCGGCACCACCGTCGACCCCGTCGACGAGCTGTGCGAGGTGGGCGGCAACCTGTACCGCCTGATCGACACCGCCGGCATCCGCAAGCGCGTCAAGGAGGCCAGCGGCCACGAGTACTACGCCAGCCTGCGCACCCAGGGCGCCATCGAGCGCGCCGAGGTGTGCGTCGTGGTGGTCGACGCCTCCGAAACCCTCACGGAGCAGGACCTGCGCATCCTGTCGATGGTGGAGGACGCCGGCAAGGCGCTGGTGATCGCCTACAACAAGTGGGACCTGACCGACGAGGAGCGCCGCCACTACCTCAACCGCGAGATCGAGCGCGACATGCACCCCTTCAGCTGGGCGCCGAGCGTCAACATTTCCGCGCTCACCGGGCGCAATGTGGACAAGCTCTCCAAGGCCGTCGAGGAGTCGCTGGCCGGCTGGGAGACCCGAATCTCCACCGGCAAGCTCAATGCCTTCCTCGGACGCGTCACCGCCGCCCACCCGCACCCGGTGCGGGGTGGCAAGCAGCCGCGAGTGCTGTTCGGCACCCAGGCGCAGAACTGCCCGCCCACCTTCGTGCTGTTCACCTCCGGCCAGCTCGACCAGGGTTATGAGCGTTTCGTCGAGCGTCGCCTGCGCGAGGACTTCGGTTTCGTCGGTTCGCCGGTGCAGGTCGAGGTGCGGGCCCGAGAAAAGCGCGGCAAGAAGTAGTTCCCGTTCCGAGGAGGATCGTGATGGGCGACCTGTTCGTCGGCATTGACCTGGGCAGCACCCGGGTGAAGGTGGTCGTGGCCACGCCGGACGGGCGGGTCGTCCAGCGCGTCCAGGATGACATCCCCACCGCCACCGGGCCGTCGGGGGAGATGGAGCAGGACCCGAGCGCCTGGTGGCAGTCGCTGCGCACCTGCCTGGCCCGGCTCGACGATCCACGCCGGGTGGTTGCCCTCGGTCTGACCGGCCAGATGCAGGACCTGGTGCCGGTGGCCGGTTCTCGCCCGGTGCGCCGCGCCCTGCTCTACAGCGACGTGCGCGCCAGCCATGAGGCTCAGCGACTGCACCAGCTGCTGCCGCACTGGGAGTCCACCACCGCCAACCAGCAGGACGCCAGCAGCGTGGCCGCCAAGATCGGTTGGCTCGCGCAGCACGAGGCGTCGAGCCTGAAGGCCTCCCGGCAGCTGCTGCTGGGCGCCCCCGGATACCTGATGATGCGCATGACGGGCCGGGCCGTGTGCGATCCGGTGACGGCATCGACCACGGGTCTGCTCGACGTGGCGGGGCGCTGCTGGTCCTTCGACGTGCTCGAGGCCTGCGGTGCGAGCCCGGAGCTGTTGCCGGAGCTGGTCGACGGCGATGCGGTGGGTGAACTCTCGGCCGCGGCCGCGCGCGACCTGGGCCTGTCGTCCGGGATCGCCGTGGTGCATGGGATGGGTGATGCCGGTGCCGCCACCGACGGGCTGGTCGGCACTACGCCCGGCAGCGCCTATGTGAACCTCGGCACCACTGGTTGGGTGGCGGGTGTGGTCGACGGTCTGCCAGGTGAGGTCACCTCCACACACCAGCTCGTCATGCCGGGCTGGTCCTCGACGCTGCGGATCGGCGCGGTGCTCTCGGCCGGCGCGACGGCGGAGTGGGCGCGCCGCCAGTTCTTCGACGGGCTCGACTTCGACGACCTGGACCGTGTGCTGGCCGAGCGCGTCCTGGAGCTGGACAACCGGCCGCTGTGCCTGCCCGGGCTCGGCGGGGAGCGCACCCCGGTGCGTGACGAGTCCCTGCGCGGCACCTTCGTCGGCATCACCCGGCGCACCGATCCCGGCGACCTCTACCTGGCGGCCCTGACCGGTGTGGCGATGGGTCTTCGCCATGCCGCCGGCGACATGGGCTGGCGCCAGGACCGGATCGCGGTGGCCGGCGGGGGAGCCGACAGTGACCTGTGGCGGCAGGTGCTGGCCGATGTCTTCGCAGCGACCGTGGTGACCGGTGAGCTGACCGAGCCGGGCGCCTGGTCGGCGCTTCGAGCCGCAGCCCGCGCCGTCGGAGCTGAGCCGCCCGCCCCGCTGGTGAAGGACCTCGCCGAGCCCCAGCTGACCCAGCCGTCGTGGATGGCGCACCGCTATGAGGATCAGATCGAGGCACACCGCGCGCTCTACGACGCGGTGGCCCCGATCTGCCGTGCCCTGGTCTGAGCTCAGGACTTCGGGGTGCAGCTGGCCTCGAGCATCGGGACGAGCACCGTGTTGAGGTCCACCCGGCCGGGCAGGGCGGTCAGGTCCCGGCCGGTGGCGGCGACGGACAGCTGTCGGCGTCCGTCGGGTGAGGTGAAGGCGACGCTGAGCGTGCCCATGGCGGCACCGTCATGCCCGTACAGGTAGGGATCGTCGGCCGAGGTGGGGCACGGGTCGGGGATGCGGTAGAGCCCCAGTCCGTAGTCGATCGCGCCCGTGGTGACCGGCGTCATCATCTGGGCGACGAGTGCCTTGTCCACCAGGCGTCCGGTGACTAGCGCGCGGGTGAGGTCGTTGAGGTCCTCGGTGGTGCCCACCACGGCTCCGGCGGCACCGAACAGGTCGGGATCGAAGTCCTCCAGCTCCAGCCAGCCGTCTGCCTCGCCCATCCAGGCATCCTCGTGCAGCGCGGCTCCCGGCAGCGACGCCTCGGTAGCGTAGCGGGTGTGGTGCAGCCCGGCGGGCTTGAAGATGCGGGTACGCAGCAGGTGCGACAGGGGTCGCTGGTTCTGCTCCTCCAGCAGCATCCCGAGTGCCACGTAGCCGGCATTGGAGTAGAGCATCGTTCCCGGTTCGGTCCAGGCGGCGGCGTTGATGGCGTCGATGTGCTGCTGGGGTGTGTAGTCGCGGCTGAGTGCCGCCTGCAGCTGCTCCAGCGAGGTGGGATCGGTGATCTGGGTGGCCAGCAGCTCCTGGGTGCCATTGGGGGCGCCGGAGGTGTGGCTGAGCAGCTGGCGGAAGGTGACATCGGGATGGTCCGGGAAGAGGTCGGGCATCACCTCGCTGACGGGCTGGTCGAGCCGCCAGACTCC
Organism: Luteococcus sediminum; assembly: GCF_054783495.1. NCBI lineage: Bacteria > Bacillati > Actinomycetota > Actinomycetes > Propionibacteriales > Propionibacteriaceae > Luteococcus > Luteococcus sediminum. The sequence goes on from NZ_BAAGQL010000001.1 coordinate 235,126, forward strand.
CTTGTCGACCTCCTGCAGCACCAGTGTGGCGACCATCATCTTGGTGTTGCTGGCCACGCGGAAACGATCACCCGGCCGGGCCGGGGCCCTGCCCTCCTTGGCGCGAAGGCCGACCGCATCGCTCCACTGGCCACGCGGTGTCTCCAGCCGGGCGGTGACGCCGATGGCGCCGGCGGCCACCAGGTCGTCGAGAGCGCGCTCCAGCACCGGATTCGGGGTGCCGCGGTGGTGCTTGCGGTGGCCCTTGGCCGCCTCCCGGGCGGCGGAGTGCACACGGGCGGACTGGCTGTGCTCGTCGGTGATCCGGTCCGTGGCGGTGGTGGGCGTGGCGTGGGCGGTGGTCGGGCAGAGCAGGGCCAGGCCGGCGAGCGGTGCGAGCGCGGCAGCGAGGGTGGGGCGTCGGGTTCGCATGGGGTGCCTTTCGTGCGTGGGGGTTGACGCTCGGGAGGCTATCGACGCGCGGGGTCAAGGTGAGGGGTGCCCGCGCGTCCATCGGTCCGCGCCGATTGGCGTATTCGCACGGCTTCCGCTAAAATTCTTTCTCGGGTCGGAAACGACTTGGACGGGCTGTAGCGCAGCTTGGTAGCGCACTTGACTGGGGGTCAAGGGGTCGCAGGTTCAAATCCTGTCAGCCCGACGTCCGAAGGGGCTTGTCAGAGCTAGTTTGCTCTGGCGGGCCCCTTTTTCGTGCCCTATACGTGCCCTATCGAGGTTACAGGACCCGGTTCGCACCTGCATTCGACACCTGCGTTCCCCTCTTGCGACTAGGCGTTTCTCCGCGGCTCGTGACTTGTGTTTCCCCTGCCGCGACCAGCGTCTGCGAGGTCTCCTGACCAGGTCGCGTGGGCACCAATCTGTGCCGAGGTTGTTGGGTGGGCATGAATGCAGAGCAGCGCATGGTTGATGTGGAGAGTGTGCAGTCGGCCGCTCGTCGGCTTGGTGTCTGCCCACGGACAGTGCGGCGAATGATTGCCGACGGCCGGCTACCGAGCTACCGGATTGGGGATCGACTGATCCGCGTCCAGCGGGCAGACGTGGACGCCTTGGTTCGGCGTGCGTCATGAGTTGCACCAGGGCGAACCTGGGATCGCGAGCTGTTCAGGGGACGGCTGTTCGCTGACAATTTTGGTCATTTCTGGAGTGGTTTGATTCTTCTGTGCCAGTAGGGATCCCGTCGGCTGGTGAGCCTTGGGCGTGACCTGGAAGTGTCGATGGGCACTGGCGGTCGGACCACTCGATGACGCAGTATGGGTCCCAACTCGGGGGAGTGATGAATTGCTTGCTGCCCCCAGCGTCGGGTCGGTGAGCACCACGACATCCGGCTCGGCTTGTGGCAATGACGCTGCAGACGAGAGGGGGCCCTCGTGAGGACGAGTGCCAAGAAGTTGGTTGCAAGCACAGCACTGGCGTTCGCTATGGCTGCGTGCTCGGGCACGCCCGGACAAGCGCCGACGACGAGTTCGAGCGCGACCACCGAGCCGTCCTCAAACGCGGGCTCCAGCACGTCGTCGCCTGCGGCGAGCCAGACTTCGAGCGCCAGCCCATCCACGGGTGCGACGCCACCTGCGAACGCAAGCGCTGCGGACTCCGCTGTGCATCGTTACGTCGAGGTGACCACTCGCATCGCGTCTGATCCGAAGTCCGAGATGGACCAGCTGCAGACCGTCGCTCGAGGGTCCGCCCTCCGGCAGTGGCAGTACGACATCTCCCAGTTCCGTGCTCAGAAGCAGCACCTGACGGGCATGTCGACCCTGGTCCTGGTGAAGGCGACAGCGGGTTCGGATGCACGTGAATGGAAACTGCGCTACTGCCTCGACGTGTCCGGGACGGACCTGGTCGATGCCACCGGCAAGTCTGTGCGGGGCCAGGGCCCGAAGCGCGTGACAAGCGACATGGTCGTCGTCCAGGACGGTGCGGATGGCAGCTGGTACGTGACCGAGGACAAGGTCACCGGGACATGCTGAGGAGGCGTGTTCTGGCCCTTCTCGGAGGCACCGCGCTGAGTCTGATGGCACTTCCGGCTTGGGCAGATGGAACCGTCAGCTGCGGGTCGGACCAGCGCTACAGCCCCTACTCGGGATCCTGTGCTGTCACGCTCTCGCTCTCAGGCACGCCCGCTGGGCCGGCGGGGAGAACCAAGACTTCGACCTATCTGGGAAAGAGCAAATCGTCCAGTCCGGCGAAGGCGGCGTGTGCAAGCCGGTCGGGTTCCCCGGTCCCGTGCACCAGCAGCGCTGGCTACTGGTCTAACGAGCGGCAGTGCTACGTGAAACCGGCCACGCCTCCGCCTCCCGCGGGTCATCCGCTCTGGGAGGGACACACGGATGGGGCGGTCTACATGTGCACCACCGGTGTTGAGGCTGGCGGGCACGTCTACTCCTTCTGGTCGGCGGCGCAGCCGGCTGGTGCGGCGGCGCCGCCGGATCCTGCGGTGTTGGCGAAGCGGTTGGTGGCGCAGATGAATTTGCGGGCGATTGATGTGGGGATGGCTCCGGAGGATCGTCCTGGCGTGTTGGGGACGGTGGGGTTGCCGGTGTGGATGTGGGTTGAGAATCCGTCGGCGCAGACGTTTGGCCCGCAGACGCGGAGCTTGAGTGAGCGGGGCGTGGCGGTGTCGGCCACGGCGAAGGTGAAGCGGGTGGTGTGGCAGATGGGCGACGGCCAGGCGGTGACGTGCACGACGGCGGGGTCGGTGTTCGGGCCTGGGGATGGCGGGAAGTCGTCGCCGGATTGCGGCCATACGTATTCGCAGCGGGGGACGTACACGATCAGGGCGACGTCCTTCTGGGTTGTTGATTGGACGGCTTCGGGCGGGCAGACGGGGAGTATCGCGATGGATTTCATGACGGATCGGGTGCTTGAGGTGGGCGAGGTCCAGGTGATCGGGCGATGAGCGCGACGCAGACGGCTGGTGTGGAGGCGCCGCAGGCTGCGGCCAGGGTGGCGCCGGTCGCGGCGGGGGTGCGGATGCGGCGGCGTCCTGCGTTGGTGGCGGTGTCGGTGGCGCTGGTGGTGCTGGGGGCGTTGTTGTCGGTGTGGGCGTACTCGAGCCTGGGTTCGGCGCAGCCGGTGGTGGGGGTGCGGCAGGACGTGGCGCGGGGGTCGGTGATCTCGGCGTCGGACCTGGAGGTGGTCCGCGTGGGGGTTGATCCGGCGTTGGCGACGGTGCCGGCGGACCGGTTGGAGGCATTGGTGGGGCAGCGTGCTGCGGTGGATCTGCAGACGGGGCAGTTGATGGTGCCGACCGGGGTGACGCAGGATGTGGCGCCGCACAAGGGGATGTCGGTGGTGGGCTTGGCATTGGCTCCTGGGCAGTTGCCGTCGCAGCCGCTGCGGGTGGGCGATCGGGTGCGGGTGGTGTCGACGCCGGGCCAGCAGGGCGATGTGGTGGCCCAGGACGTTCGGGTGTTCGCCGCGTCGGTGGTGCAGGTCAGTGCTGCGGATGTGTCGGGGCGGATCAGTGTGAGTGTGGAGGTGGCGGAGCAGCAGGCGCCGGAGCTGGCGGCTCGTTCGGCCAGCGGCAAGGTGGCCCTCGTGGTGGATGCGCGGGAGGGCTGATGGCTCTGGTGGTGTTGGCCTCGGCTTCGGGTGCTCCGGGCGTGACGACGACGGCGTTGGGGCTGGCGATGCGGTGGCCGCGTCCGGTGGTGTTGGTGGATGCCGACCCGGTGGGTGGTTCGCCGGTGTTGGCGGGGTTGTTCCAGGGTGCGGTGGCGCATCCGGATGCGATGGTGCAGCTGGTGCTGGCCCAGCGTGAGGGCCGGCTGGGTGAGGCGTTGCCGACGTCGCTGCTGGTGCTGGAGGGCACGAACGCGTCGGTGCTGGTGGGGCCCAGGTCGCATGTGCAGGCGGGCAGTCTGCGGGAGTTGTGGCGTCCCTTGGCTGTGGAGCTTCGAGCGCTCGAGGCGTCGGGGCAGGACGTGATCATCGATGCGGGACGGTTGGGGATGGCCCATTCAGCGACGGCGTTGGTGGAGTCGGCTGATCTGGCGCTGTTGGTCTGTGGCAGTGGGCTGCCGGAGTTGTCAGCTGCCCGGCAGTGGGGCCTGGCCTGGGCGGAGGCGGCTGCTGCGGGCACGGGTGCCGGGACGGTGGGCTGCGTGGTGGTGGGCCCGGGCCGTCCCTACGGGCTGCGGGAGGTGGCCAAGGCGGTGGGGCTGCCCGGCTTCGGGAGCGTGTGTTGGGATCCGCGGGCTGCGGACAGTGTGAATCGTGGGGAGAAGCTCTCGGGCAGGGCGTTGGGTCGGTGGCATCGCTCGCTCGACGCGCTGGGAACGGCGATCCGTTCGGCAGCGAGCGCGCAGGATCCGTCGACGGTGCTGGAGGAGGCGTGATGAACGACCGGGTCGATGAACGCGAGCTGGAGGCGTCGGATCTGGCGCGGCTTCCTCTGTTCCAGACGGACGCGCCGGTCGCGTCGGCGGGTCGACGTCGGTCGACGTTCTCGCTGGTGCGGGGTTCGGCGTCGGTTGAGCGGATCCGTGCCGCCGCAGCACCTGGCAACCTCCGCCCCGCGAAGCGCCGAACAACCGTGCCGGAGACTGTGCCCGACGTGCCGGACAGTCGGGCCTCTGCTGCGGTGGAGGGGGAGCTGGATTGGGAGTTGGTGCGCTCGTTGCGGGTGGCTGCGTCGGGACAATTGATGCGCGCGTTGGAGGGGTCGTCGGCGACGTCGGTGGCCGAGCAGCACCGGCTGGGTCGGCGGATCATTGCTGATCTGGTGGTCGAGGAGGTGGCGCAGCAGGCTCGTGCGGGTGTGCGGACGTTGTCGCGGGCGGGTGAGCAGCGGGTGGCGCAGGCGGTCTTCGATGCGTTGTTCCGGCTGGGCAGGTTGCAGCCGCTGGTGGATGACGACCGGGTGGAGAACATCATCATCCAGGGCTGTGATGTGGTGTGGTTGGAGTACGCCGATGGTCGGGTGGTGGCGGGTCCTGCGGTGGCCGACAGTGACCAGGAGTTGATCGACTTCTTGGTCTTCGTGGCGTCTCGGTCGGAGGCGAATGCGCGGCAGTTCAGCGAGGCGGAGCCTCGGCTGCACCTGCGCCTGGATGGCGGGGCGCGGTTGGCGGCGACGGCGTGGGTGACGCCTCGACCGTCGGTGGTGATCCGCCGTCACCGGTTGCAGCAGGTGACCTTGGACGACCTGGTCGGGCTGGGGTCGTTGTCGGCGACGGCGGCGTCGTTCCTGCGGGCTGCGGTGCGGTCGCGTCGTTCGATCGTGGTGGCGGGGGCGCAGGGAGCGGGCAAGACGACGATGGTGCGCGCGCTGTGCGCCGAGATCGGCCCGGATGAGGCCATCGGCACCTTTGAGACCGAGTACGAGCTGCACCTGCACGAGATGCGAGATCGGCATCCGATCGTCCACGCGTGGGAGGCCCGGCCGGGTGGGGAGATGACGGCCTCGGGACGTCGGGCGGGGGAGTTCAGCATCGATGACGCCTTGTACGACTCGTACCGGTTCAACCTGTCGCGCCAGATCGTGGGTGAGGTGCGGGGTCGTGAGGTGCTGGCGATGCTGGAGGCGATGCAGTCGGGGACGGGATCGTTGTCGACGACGCATGCCCGTAGTTGTGAGGACACGGTCAACAAGCTGGTGACGTGTGCGATGAAGGCCGGCGCCCATGTGACCTACGACTATGCGGTGCGGGCGTTGGCGCAGTCGTTGGACGTGATCGTGCATGTCGATGCCCGCACCACCGAGCAGGGCAAACAGCGCTGGACCTCGCAGATCTGTGTGCTTGGGCCGGGTGAGAAGGCCAAGGGCTATGCGCTGGTGCCGGTGTTCGGGTGCGAACCGGGGTCGAGGACGATCCGGGCGGTGCCGGGCCTGCCGGAGGAGTACGACGACCTGGCCCGTTTCGGGTTCGACCTGGACGGCTACAGGGCTGAGAGCCAGGCAGGTGTGCTGTGACGCTGCTGGTGCCCGCCGTCGCGGGAGCGATGATCGTCGCCGGTCTGCTGGGGGTGGGGTGGGGGCTGTGGCCATCGCCAGTGGCCACGGGACGTCCGCGACGGGGCCGCACCCTTCGGCGGTGGTCGCGGCGTGCCCGGCTGGCAGTCGGGGTCGGGCTGGTGGCTGGTGTGGTGGTGGCGATCGTGTCAGGCTGGTTGATCGCGGTCGTGGTGGTGCCGTTGGCGGTGGCGGGGTTGCCGGCGTTGGTGTCGGCCCCGCCGGCCGCGGCGCGGATCGAGCGGTTGGAGGCGATGGAGGAGTGGACCCGGTCGCTGTCGGGGATCCTGACGGTGGGTGCGGGGTTGGAGCAGGCGTTGATTGCGACGTTGCGGTCGGCGCCGGAGCCGATCCGTCCGGAGGTGTCGCGGCTGGTGGCCCGGCTGCGGGCGCGGTGGTCGACAGCGGAGGCGTTGCGGTTGTTCGCCGACGAGCTGGACGACCCGACCGGGGACCTGGTGGCGGCGAACCTGCTGTTGGCAGCCCGGCGGCGTGGTCCGGGTGTGGCGGCGGTGTTGGAGAGCCTGGCCGAGTCGGTGGCGGCTGATGTGCGGGCCCGCAGGCAGGTGGAGGCCGACCGCGCCAAGCCGCGGGCGACGGCCCGGTGGGTGACGGTCATCACCGTCTGCGCGCTGACGGTGTTGGCGATGTCGGGCAGTTACGTCGCCCCGTACAAGACACCGATCGGGCAGGTGGTGCTGGCGGTCCTGCTCGGCGTCTACGTGGCGGTGCTGGTGTGGATGCGGCGCATGGCTGCCGGGGACGCGATGCCACGGTTCCTGGGGGCGTCGGTGGCGAAGGAGCAGGTGCGATGAGCACGACGGGTCTGCAGCTGGCGCTGCTGGGCGGCTTGAGCATCGGCGCCGGGGTCTCGGCTTTGGTGTGGCGGTTGGCGCCGGTACAGGTCGATGCCCACGACGCGGTCGTGCGGCTGTCCGCCCAGTCCACCCAGACACCGACGTCGGGTGGGGGTCCGGTTCGGGCGGTCGGTGGTGTCGAGCGTCTGGGGCGGTGGGCGATGCGCACGCTGCCGGCTGGCTGGTGGGGTGTGGTGCCCACCCAGCAGTTGGCGTTGTTGCGGATCAGCCAGGCGCGGTTCTTCGGGGAGAAGGTGGCCTTCGCGCTGTTGGGGATGATGGCGCCGGCGCTTCTGTCGAGCCTGTTCGCGGTGATGGGGTTGCGGCTGCCGGTGGTGGTTCCGGTGGTGGCGAGCCTGGCAGCGGGGGTGGTGTTCTTCTTCATCCCGAACTGGAATGTCGTCGACGATGCGGGCCGGGCCCGCACGGAGTTCAACCGCGCCTTGGGCGCCTACATCGAACTGATTGCGTTGGAGCGCAACTCCGGTTCGGGGACCCGGCAGGCGATGGAGGCTGCCGCCGAGGTGGGCGATTCGTGGGTCTTCGTCCGGTTGCGGGAGGAGTTGGCCTTCTCGCGGTGGACGGGTGAGCCGCCGTGGGAGGCGCTGCGGCGACTGTCCCACGAGCTCGGTCTGGCCGAGCTGGCTGACCTGGCCGACATCCTGCGACTGTCGGGTGAGGAGGGCAGCCAGATCTACAGCCAGCTGCGGGCCCGTTCCGCGTCGATGCGCTCGGCGCTGTTGAGCCAGGACCTGGCCCACGCCAACGCGGTCGGCGAAAAGCTGACCATCCCCATGAGCGCGCTGGGGATCACGTTCATCACCATCCTCATCGTCCCGGCCTTGTTGAGGGTGGTCGGCATCACCTGACACCACACACCCCTCCGCGCCACCCATCAAAGGTGGTTTCCCCCGAGTTGTGCATTCCCCCTGTGACAGATCTGGGGTCACCAGGGCCGTCCTGGTGGCTTGTTGGAATCGACGAAAGGAACACGACGATGCAGCACATTCTGGGAATCTGGTTGACGCTGGGATACCGGGTGGAGACCCTGCTGGGGCGCCAGCAGCAGGTGCTGGCCCGGCGGCGGGACGAGCGGGGCTCGATCACGATCGAGCAGGCGCTGTGGGCGGTCGCGATCATCGCGCTGGTCGGCATCGTGGTGGGCGCCATCACCGCCTTCGTCAAGAAGGAAGTCGGCAAGATCAAGTGACCCGGCGTCGTCGGGGCCGGGTGCCGCGGCGAGACGAGCGCGGCTCGGCCACCCTCGAGATGGTCGTGCTGCTGCCGGCACTGTTGCTGCTGGTCATCGTCGGCGTCCAGGCGGCCCTCTACTACTACGCCGCGTCCATCGCCTCGGCCGCGGCGCAGGACGCTGCCCGGGCCGCTGCCAGCGCCAAGGACCACGACTGGCAGGCCACCGGGACGCAACGGGCCCAGGCGGCGTTGGAGCAGTCCCACGGCGGCCTCGAACACGCCCAGGTCACCGTCACCGGGGACGTCACCGGCCCCCACGCCACGGTCTCTGGACGATGTCTGGCCCTCGTCCCGGGGCTGGAGTTGCCGGTGCTCCGGTCGGCGTCGATGCCGTGGGAGGAACTCACATGAGCCGCAGTGGACGGGGGGAGCGGGGTTCGGCCACCGTGGAGGCCGTCCTGGTGGTGCCGGCCTTCTGCCTGTTCCTCGGCCTGGTCATCGCCCTGGGCCGGATTGAGGTGGCCCGGCAGCACGTTGATGCCGCCGCGGCCGAAGCGGCCCGCAGCGGCTCGCTGGCACGAGATGCGGCCAGCGCCACCAGCCGCGCCACTACCGCCGCCCAGGCCACGCTGGCAAGCCACCAGCTCGACTGCCACCCGGCGCGCGTCGAGGTCGATGCCGCCGGCTTCGCGGTTCCCGTTGGCACTCCGGCCAGCCTGAAGGCCACGGTGACGTGTCAGGTGAACCTGTCCGACATCGCGCTGCCCGGGCTGCCCGGCAGCATCACCATCACCCGACAGGCCAGCTCACCGCTGGACGTGTTCCGGGGGCGACGATGACCGCGACAGCACGCCGCACCGGGCGGGTGCGGGACGAGCGGGGCTCCATCAGCACCTGGGCCGTGCTGGCCAGCCTGTGCATGATGCTGGTCCTCGGCCTGGGCGTCGATCTGGCCGGGCATGTCGCGGCCGAGCAACGCGCCCGCCAGGTCGCTTTCGAAGCAGCCCGCACCGGCGGCCAACAGGTCGAACTCGACACGCTGGCCACCACCGGCACCCTCTCCCCCGACCCCGCCCGGGTGAGCGCCGCCGCCGACGGATACCTCGGCACCGCTGGCTACACCGGCACCACCACCGTCGGCGCGACCACCGTGTCGGTGACGGCCACGGGCGACTACAAGTGCCGCTTCCTCACCCTTCTCGGCATCGACCGGCTCCCCGTCACGGGAACCGGTCAGGTCGAGATCCACCGCGTCCTCGACGGGAGACCACGATGACCACCCTCCGACGCCGCCTCCAAGGCCTGGCTGCCCTGCTCGCCCTCGTGGCCCTGATGGTCGGCCTTCCCGCCGCACTGGTGGCCACCATCGGCAACCCCCTGCCCGGCAGCATCCCCACCCCCGGCCAGTGGTGGCAGGCCCTGACCGCGCCGGACGACGGTACCCTCGCCCTGAGCGCCATCGGGCTGCTCGGCTGGCTCGTGTGGGCCTACCTGGCCGTGCTGATCCTGCTGGAAACCGTCGCGCGCCTGCGCGGCCGCACCGCGCCGATGCTGCCCGGCTGGCACGCACCCCAGCTCGGCATCCGACGCCTGGTCGCCACCGCCGCCCTCGTCCTGGTCACCGCACCCCTGCTCGGCACCCCGACCGCCTCGGCCGAACCCCGCCCCACCCCACCCGCAACCACCGCCACCACCCAGACCGCCCCGAGCAGCCCAGCCACGGCGAAGCCGACCGGCACAGGGGTGCGGGTGCATGTCGTCACGGAGGGGGAGAGCCTGTCGAGCATCGCCGCCGACGAGCTGCACGACGCCAACCGGTGGCCCGAGCTCGCCCAGGCATCCCGCCGCACCGTCCAGCCCGATGGGGCACACCTCACGGACCCCAACGTCATCAACCCCGGCTGGCGCATCACCATCCCCACCAGTGGCGCCCAGCCCCAGGCCGGGCGGCAGGCCCGCACGATCGTCGTGCGCGACGGGGATACCCTGGCGCAGCTCGCTCGGACACACCTCGGCGATCCTGAGCGCTGGCCCGAGATCTACGAGGCTTCCCGCAGCGCATCCCAGCCCGACGGAGCACGTCTCACCGACCCCGACGTCATCCTGCCCGGCTGGACACTCACCATCCCTGGCCAGACGGCACCTGCGACCGAGGAGAAGCCCCGGGTAGCGAGCCGGACCCCCAAGACCACCGACAGGCCCCGCACCATGCCGAGCCAGACCTCGACCCCGGCACCGGCGCCCAGCCCGTCACCGGTCCCGAGCACAGCGAGGGCGCACAGCACCGCCACCCCAGCCCCTGCAGAGGCGAGCGATGAGGCGGAAGCGCACGACGGTGTCTCGGCGTCGTGGCTGCTCACCGGGCTCGCGTCGGGCGGTGGCCTGTTGGCCGCCTCGGCGCTCGTGGTGCTGCGCCGCCGACGCGTCGTGCAGGCCTCCCACCGCCGTCCGGGCCGCCAGATCACCCTGCCCCCACCCGAACTCGCCCCGGTCGAGCAGACGCTGGTCGCCGCCGGGACACCGGTCACGGTCGACCTCGCCAGCCTCGACGCCCATCTGCGTCACCTCGCGGCCGACGCCCTGGCCGCAGGCCACCGGGTGCCGCCTGTGGCCGCCGTGCGCGTCACCACCGACCACGTCGAGGTCCACCTCGCCGAGGCCACCGACACCATGCCCAGTGCGTGGACCGCCATCGACGACAGCGGCCGAAGCTGGGCCACACCCCTGCACCCGAACCCCGACGCGATCGACGCGCCCGCGCCCTACCCGCTGCTCGTCACGGCAGGAACCGACCACGAGCAGGCTGTGTGGCTGGTCAACCTCGAACAACTCGGCGTGCTGCACCTCACCGGCGACGCGGACTACGCCCACGACTTCGCCCGCTACGCCGCCGCCGAGATCGCCGTCAACCCCTGGTCCCGCGGCGTGCGCGCCACCTGCCTCGACGCCGGCGTCGAAGCCATCGACATGAACCCCAACCGCCTCCACCAACCAACCACGGCGGCCCATGCCATCGAGACGATCACCGACGACGCCCGACACACCATCCACCGCCTCTCGGCCGAGGACGCTGTGATGGAGGACAAGCGCTGCGGCGCCACCGGCGGCGAGGCCTGGCTCCCGCAAGCACTCATCACCACCGATGCCCACGCGCCCGAAGTCAATGACCTGACCAGCATGATCATCGACCACCCCTCCCGAACCGGGACAGCGGTGCTCATGGTGGGGGTGAGCACCCCTGACTCTGATGCGGCTCGGCTGGTGTTCACCGCCCACGGCCAAGCACGTCTGGAACCCGCCGGACTGGCCCTCATCCCCGCCGGTCTCACCCCGGACGAGGCCCTCGGCTGCGCGGCACTACTCGCGCAAGCGGACATACTCACCGACGAATCCGTCCCACCCGCCGGCGACACCGGCTGGCGCGAACTCACCGACGCCGCCGGAGCCCTCACCCCACGGAACCCTCCTACCGCCGTCGACGACGAGGCGCAGCCCGCTTGCGACGAAGTGATCGACTACGACTCGGCAGCTGCGTTGCCGCCGACCGTCGAGGACGACGCCGAATGGGCACGTCTCCTGCCCGATCCCGACGAGGCCGTTGCCGGGCGACTACGTGAGCTCGACCCCACTCTCGACGCCGACCTGGCCGACTGGAACGACCCCGACACACGCCGCCCCAAGCTGAGCCTGCTCGGGCCAGTCAAGGTCACCGCCCGCGGCAAGGCCATCGCCAAACGCAAGCCCTACTACACCGAAATGCTCGCCTACATCGCACTACGCGAACACGGCGCCACCCCCGACGAAGTCGCCGACGCCATGAACGTGTCCGCACAGACAGTACGAACCGGCATCACCACCATCCGCGAATGGCTCGGCACCAACCCGACCACCGGCGAGCGCTACCTACCCGACGCCACCAACACCCCCGCCGCCCTCGACAGGGGCGTGCCCGTTTACCAGGTACCCGAACTGCTCGTCGACATCGACCTCATGCGCCGACTCCGCGCCCGCGCCCAAGCAACAGGGGAGGACGGCATCGACGATCTCGAAGCCGCCTTGGGCTTGGCTCAAGGGCGTCCGTTCGACCAGCTGCGCCCTGGGGGCTGGGGCTGGCTCGCGCACACAGGCCTCGAGCACCACATCACCGTCTCGATCGTCGACATCGCCCACACCCTCAGCAGCCACCACCTCACGAACAACGACACCGCGCGAGCACGAACCAGCGCAAAAGCAGCGCTTCGAGCCGCCCCCGAGGACACCATCACCAGACTCGACCTGGCAGCAGTCGCCACCGCCGAAGGCCTCCTCGACGAAGCCCACAGACTCCACGAGGAAGTTCGCGCCATGCTCGACGACGAGGAACTGCCGGCTGACTTGAGCCCACGCAGCCTCCGACTCGCGACCGAAGCAACACGAGGGGCAGGAGCGTGACATTGCTATCACGTCGAAGAGCGGATGCTGAAGCAGAGGATCCCTCGGGGGGCGCCAGTCTCCACGGGAGGGCACCGTTGCGCCGAAGGCGATCCATTCACTGAGATCTGTACTCTTAGCTCAGCGCCTTGAGCGGCTGCGACTCTAGAGGAGGAACGTTCATGGGTCTTGGGAGCCACACACGTCGAAAGTGCTTTATCTCCTATCACCACGACGACGAGTACGAGGTGCAGCGGTTCATCGAGGACTTCGATCATGAGCAGGACGTTCTCATTGCGCGCGGCATTGGCGCGAGCATGGCCGGAGATATCATCAAGAGCACCAACGAGGACTACATCAAGGCAAAGATTCGCGAGAAGTACCTGCGTGATACGACCGTTACCATCGTTCTGGTAGGCAAGTGCACATGGGCCCGCAAGTTCGTGGACTGGGAGGTCGCGGCCTCCTTGCGGAACACCTCGACGGCTAGTCGAAGTGGGTTGCTGGCTATCACACTGCCCTCGGCTGCTGGTTACTACGGCAAGAAGCTGCCAGCTCGTGTGGAGGACAACATTCTTGGTTCTAGCGGTGAGGATGGTTATGCCCGCTGGTGGAAGTACCCCACCAGCGCCAGCAGCCTCGCCAGTCTCATTGAGACGGCCTATGACGCCCGCACGACGCGGGCTCACCTCGTTGACAACAGTCGCGACCTTCGGTCCTACAACTCCTCCTGCTGATGCCCGGCCCGTTGACTGACGCGGACCTCCCGGGGTTCTGGCGGGACGCTGACGCGGCGTCGATGGCAGGACAGAAGTGGACTCTGCGGTACGAGCGCATGCGGCTGGGAGGGAGCACTCTGGCAGCCCTCGGGGCGGTGTTCTCACTCGGTGCAGGACGCCTTGACCTGGCGGCTTCAGTGATCCTGCTTGGCTTCATGGTGGCGCTCATCGCCGAACTTTCCGCGTGGGCGCACAGGCCAGCTGATCGGTGGTACGACGGTCGGGCGCTTGCTGAATCTGCCAAGACGCTGGCATGGCGCTACGCCGTGGGGGCAGACCCCTTCCCCGCCTGTCTGAACCAACTTGAGGCGCAGGCCCTGCTGCGCGAGCGCTTAGTCAAAATTGCCGAGGAAGCGTCGGAACGGATCACGATATCTTCGCCCGGGCCACTCGTGACCGCTGGCATGGAGGCATTGCGCGAGAGTTCCTTCGAGGTGCGTCGTGAGGCGTACGTGAAGGGCCGTACAGAAGACCAGCATCGGTGGTATGCGGCCAAGGCGGATGACAATCGCAAGCGCGCTACCGGCTGGCGGGTAGCCCTCGTGAGTGCTGAGGTGGTTGCCCTTGTGCTCGCCTCCCTTCGGGTGTTTGGAGGGTGGAACGTAGATCTCGCCGGTCTGATGGCCGCTCTCATTTCGGCGGGGGCAGCATGGGTGGCCGTGAAGCAATTCTCGCCGCTGTCGGCCGCCTACTCGATGGCGTCAATGGAACTGGCGATACAGGCGGATAAGTTGAAGTCCATCCCTGAGGGCGAATGGTCGCTAGTGGCTGCCGATGCAGAAGAGGCCATTAGCCGTGAGCACACAATGTGGCTAGCATCCAGGACTGGGAAGCGCCCGAGACTGTAGGTCCTGCCAACCCTCATGGAGTGGGCTTAGGGGTAGTCTCGGCCCGATTCGGGTCCCGAAGCTCGGCGTTTGGATGTCGCGCGTTTCTGCTGCGGGCCGCACTTCGCGTGGCGGTTGTCTACTGCCTAGATGATCTCCAAGAGGTACTCGAGTTCGCGGACTTCTCCGTACTGCTGGCGTACGCGTCCGGATGGGATCCACCCGCGGTGGGTGTAGAAGCCGCGGGCGTGCGTGTTGTCCTCGAGGACCCATAGCGTCGAGGTGTCCACGGCAGCATCCATGAGGTGGCCGCCTGCGCCGTGACCAGCTGCTTCGGGCAGTACGTACAGGGCGTCGATCTCGTGGTCGTGCCAGGCGATGAACCCGATGGGCCGATCGTCGTGCTGGGCGAGTGCGACATGGCCTGCGTAGGTGTTCCAGCGGTGCTGCGTCTCCTCGCGTGGAAACGGGTCGGTGAAGATGTGGGCGTAGGCGGCGGTGGCGGAGCGTTCGTGGAGGTCGGCGATCAGCTGGCGAGTAGCGTCGTCAAGGTCCAGAACCTCGCGGATGGTGAGCGTCATCGGCCGGTGGGTTCCGTGGTGATGGTGCCGGTGGTGCCGTTGACGGTGACGCGTTGCCCGTCGGCGAGTGTGGTGGTGGCGTGGTGGGTGCCCATGACGGCGGGGATGGCGTACTCGCGGGCCACGATCGCGGCGTGGGAGAGCCGGCCGCCGGTGTCTGCGACCACGGCGCTGGCGAGTGAGAACAACGGCGTCCAGGACGGGTCGGTGTAGCGGCAGACGAGCACGTCGCCGGGTTGGAGTCGGTCGAAGTCCTCCGGGCCGGTGATGATCCGCACGGGCCCGGAGGCGATGCCGGGGCTGCCGGCCGCGCCGTTGAGGGCGGCATCCGCGGTAGCGGATTCGGTGGCCCACCAGGCAGCCGCGGCCCGAGGTCGCGCCTCGGCGCGGTGCTGGGCGAGGTCACGGGTGGCGGCCCGGTCCGTGCCGTGAAGGAGTGCGGCGCGGATGTCGTCGAGGCTCAGGTACTGAATGTGGGCGGGGTCGTCCAGCGCACCGGTGTCGTGGAGGCGGCGGGCCATCTCGTCGGTGACGCGCCGGGCCTGAAGGTAAGCCTGTTCGATGAGGTGGACGGAGGCTTCGCGGGCGACGTGGCCGGCGCGCCACCGCTGCACGGCCCGGCGGAACCTGGCCCGGACCGGGCGGGGCAGGGCCGCGGTTATCTGGTCGACGAGCTCGGCGTGGCTCGTGGATGTGTCGGGTCGTTGGGGTGCGCGGCGGATCGCGTCGAGGGTGGCGTCGAGGGCGGCGGGGTCTTCCCGCCAGGAGCGGTGGGAGAAGGGCAGGTACAGCTGGGTGGTGCGGGCGCCGTACTGGTCGAGGAAGTTCTGCCGGGCCTCCGTGTAGGTGTCCGTGGTGGGGTTAAGGCTGGCGAGGTCGTGCAGGGCGTGGTCGATGACGACGGTGGTGTAGTCGAGGTCGCCGAGCAGGCTATAGGCGTCGAGGTCGCGACGACGAGCCAGGGCGAGGTAGCCGTCGAGGCGGGCGGCGACGAGTTGCGCCGGGCCGACGTAGTCGAGGAACCGGGTCCGGGCGATGTCGTCGACCACCGAGAGGACGTCGTCGAGCAGCCCGAACAGGCTGGCGTCGGACTGGGGGATGAGGGCGTCGGGCAGGACGGTGGCGAGACGTTGCCGGTAGCGGGCCTCGACCTGCGGCCAGCCGGTGGGGTCGGGTGCCGGGTAGTGCACGAGGCGTGCGAGGCGCCAGCCGAGGTGGACGTCGGGGTAGGCGGCGGTGATGGTGCCGTCGGCGTCCATGTGCAGGAGCTGGTCGATCGGGGTGGAGGTGATCCCGATGCTGGCCATGCCGGCCTGGAGCTGGCGGTGCATCGGGATGATGGCGGCCAGGTCGAGCGGCGCCGGGCCGGGGTAGTGCTCGACCAGGTCGGTGTGGAAGGCGCGGGAGGCCTTGCCGATCCTGCGGCCGCCGGCGGTCCGCTCGGGCGCGGTGGCCGGCGGGGTGACGGTGGTGGTGATGGGCCGGGCCTGCAGCAGCCACAACGTCTGTCCTTCGTAGGCCCATTCGATGTCCATGGGCTGGCCGAAGTGGTCTTCGACCTGGGCGCCGAGGCGGGCCAGGGTCAGGACCTGCTCGTCTGCCAGGCACAGCCGGGCCCGGTCGGCGTCAGGGGTGTGCGTGGTGACGGTGGCGGCGCCGTTGCGGTCGATGCGGGTCTGCTTGTCCCCGGCGGTGCGTTCGAGGACGGTCGCGGGGGTGGCGCGGTACTCGTCGGGGGTGACGGCACCGGACACGACGCTCTCGCCGAGACCCCATGATGCGTCGATGGTGCATTCGTCGGCGCCGGTGACGGGGTTGCGGGTGAACAGGACCCCGGCGACGTCGGCGTCGACCAGCCGCTGCACGACGACGGCCAGGGCGACGTCGGAGTGGTCGTAGCCGGCACGCTCGCGGTAGTCGACGGCCCGTGCCGTCCACAACGAGCCCCAGCAACGGCGCACTGCGTCGACGACGGCGTCGGCGCCGACGATGCCGAGGAAGGTGTCCTGCTGTCCGGCGAACGACGCATCGGGAAGGTCCTCAGCGGTGGCCGATGAGCGCACGGCGACCGCAGCCCCGTCGCCCCACAGGGCGAGCCGTTCGGCGATCTGCCGGGCCAGGCTATCCGGGACGGACTGCGCCTCGACGGCGGCACGCACCCCGTCGGCACCTCCTTGCGCGAGCAGCGCGGGCAGGTCGAGCGCGGCGGTGGCAGCGCGGTAGGTGTCGGCGGCGATGACGAACCCGTCGGGGACCGGGAACCCGGCCTGCGTCAGTTCGCCGAGGTTGGCGCCCTTGCCGCCCGCGGTCGCGAGGGTGGCGGTGGTGAAGTCGATGATCACGAGATCCTCCAGGAGATGACCAGGCCGCCGACGGCGACCATGACGAAGGTGAACAGCAGGCCGGCGGCCGCGTGGCCGGCGGGAACGGTGGCCGGCCACAGGCCAGTCGTGGGAACGAGGACGGCGGCACCGCCGTGACGGGAGAGTTGAGCCAAGGACGAGGCGGCGGCCACCCGGTCGGGTCCGGCTGCGGACTGGATACGGGTCAACAGCACCGGCAGTGCCGCGCCGCAGCCGAACCCGACCCCTGCGGCCGCAACCACAAGCGACGCCACGTCCCCGCGGGAGGCGACCATCAGTCCGGTCAGCACCACCAGCCAGCAACCGGGCAGCACCTTGGGCCGCGTCGCGTTCGCACCACCGGCTGCGCTGCCGATCGCGGAGGCCAGCAACATCGGCACCAGCCGGTGCCCGATGTCCGCCGCGTCCAGGCCGTGCAGGGCCTGCAACGCCCACGGCAACCAAGTCAGGACCGCGACCGTCACCCCGCCCACCAGGAACGTCACCGCCAGCAGCCCTGCCATGGGCCGGCTGGCCGCAGGCTGGGCGAGGTCTTGGCGGCTGACCTGCCACCAGCGCGGCGGCCGGGGCAGGGCTGGCATCGAGGCCGCGGCCAGGGCCCAGCCCGCGACGACCAGCGGCGTGGTGGCGGCCATGGCCCAGCGCCAACCGATCGCCTCGGTGGCCCAGCCGCCCCACACCGGCCCGGCCACGTTCGCCGCCACCTGCGCCAAGCCCATCGCGCCGAACACCCGACCCCGCGCTCGCTCACCCTCGACGAGGCTCACGACCGCCAGCGCCGCCGGCACCAACAGCCCGGCCCCGACACCCTGAACGGCGCGAGCCAGCAGCAGCCATCCCATCGCCGGCGCCAGGCACGCCCCGGCCGTGCCGGCGGCGAACGCGCCCATCCCGGCCAGGTACAGCGGACGGGGGCCTAGCCGGTCCGCCAGCACACCGGCCACGGGTAACACGGCCACCGACGCCGCCAGGTACAAGCCCGACACCCAGCCGTACAGCCCGGGGTGTCCCAGCGTGGCCACGATCGTCGGGGTCGCCGTCGCCAGCAACGACTGCTGCACCGTCGAGGCACACATGCCCACCAGCGCAGCACCCACCGCCAGCGTCAACCGGCTGTCCCCGGGCGTCATCAGGCAGCCAGTGCCGCGAGGGCGAGGTCCAGCTGGGCCAGCAGTGACGGCGTCAACGTGGTGCCCGGCGCAGACCAGGTCCACTGCACCACCGGTGCCACATAGGCCGACACCAGCATCAGGGCTGCCGCCCGGCGGTCGACCTGGCGGAACTCGCCGGAGGCCATGCCGTCGACGATGATCGCGGACAGCAGCTCCACCAGTGCCGGCTGGGACGAGGACACGTCTGCCTGTCCGAAGGTCGTAATCCGCGCGACGCACATCTGCCGTGCCGCCGCCTCATGCGCATCGAACCAGCCGCCCGCCGCCGCGAACACCGACCGCAGCCGCGCCGGGGCCGGCTGGGTCGGGTGATCCGCCGCCGCCATCGCCGCCATCACCTGCTCGCCCAGGAACGACAGGACGGCCTGCTTCGTCGCGAAGTAGGTGAAGAACGTCCCCTTGCCGATGTCGGCAGCCTCCGAGATCTGCGCCACCGACGTCTGCTCGAACCCCTGCGACAGGAACAAGCCCATCGCGGCCTCCACGATCCGCTGCCGCGTCGCTGCCTGCCGCCGTTCCACCCGCTCGCTAGCCATAGAATTAGTGTAACCATAAAAATGACCAAGGTCATTCATGCGCGTAATTCTCAGCCCCGGAGGGAGGCCCCATGCCCAACAGTGCAGCCATCACCCTGATCGACGGCACTAGAGACCCGCCCCTACGTGCGGTCGCGGCGCACTTGGCCCGATACAAGGGACTCACCCCGTACTCACGGGGAGTTCGACCTACGCATCTGGCTGCGTTGATACCTCGAGCACCACCTCGACACGCTTCAGGCTGAGCGGGCCCACATCGAGCTCTACGTACCTGCATGCAAGAAGTCCTCGGCTTCAAACCCTCAACGATCTCCCGGCGGCTGTCGGTGGGGGCCGGGTCCACCGGACTTGCGCCAAAGACGGCATCATCGCGGCCTCGCCCGCCGAGCTCGTCCGCGGCCGGAACGTCCCGCCAGAATCACTCACCCTGGGTCTGTCGCACATGCAGTTCGAGGCCATGCTCGCCGCCGGCAAGGCATCATCGAACGTCAACGACTTCGCCTTGGTCGCGATGCTCGGACTGCACGGCCCACGGATCTGTGAGGCCTGCGGCACGAACGTCGAAGGCCTGGGCGAGGAACATGGCCACCGTGTCCGGAAGGTCAGGGGCAAGGGCGGCAAGGTTGTCCAGACCCCACTGCCTCCCGCGGTCCAGCGAGCCGTCGAGCGCGCCGTGGATGGCCGCACCTGCGGGCCGATCCTGCGCTGCTCCCGCGGGACACGCATGGATCGCCACTTCGCGACGCGGCGCCTGCGTCCCCTGGCAAAGACCGCTGGGGTGTCGACGGCCACGATGCACCCGCACATGCTGCGCCACAACTTCGTCACCACCATGCTCGATGCCGGTGTTGACCAGCGTGACGTGCAGATCGCCGCCCGTCACTGGGACCCGCGCACGACGATGGATACGACCGCGCCAGGAACAACCTCGGCCGGCACCCCAACTACACTCTGGCCGCCTACATGGCCGCCGGGGCCTGACCCGGCAAACGCACTACTTTGCCGCGAGCATCGAGGTGTGGGGGCTCATCTGCCGAGAGGCGGACATCCTGTTCGCGGGTCGTCAGGTGCTCGGTTCAACGCCCGAGAATGCTGCACGATCCCGGGTGTCGAAAGTGTCAGACCCGGCCCATAGCCTTCGCACATGACCACAACACCTGTCGCTCGTGACCTACCCACCGTCGCCTTCTACGGTGACTCAATCACCACCGGACACCGCAGCATCAGCTCCCCGGAAAGGCGCTGGAGCAGCCTCGTCTGTACCGAGCTCGACTGGCGCGAAGTCAACATCGCCATCGACGGCATGGGCTTCTACCGACGCCGCGGACCCCGCGACGCCGACGGCAAACTCACCAACTCCGCCGATGACACCACCCTGCTCGACGCCGTCGTCCGCCTCCGCCCCGACGCCGTCGTGGTCTGCCTGAGCGCCAACGATCTGAGGTTCATGGACGACATGCCGGATGTGATTGCCCAGTGCACCCGCCGCGACTTCGAAAGGCTCGCCACCGAGCTCCCCGGCGTCCCCGTCGTTGCGGTCACATACTTCCCCGGCACCCAGCTCTCCCACCGCGGGCTGGGCATCGTCGCCAACGTCGAGAACGCCTGCAAGGCCACCGGAGCCACCTATGTCGACGCGTTCCGCCACGTGGTGGACGCCAACACCGCCCTGGTCAATGAGGACGAGGTGCACCCAAACGACGAAGGCCACCGACTGCTTGCCGAAGCCATCCTGCCCACCTTGCGCTCACTGAACCTCACCGCCCGTGAGCGAGTCCGCTATTGATGTCAGACGAACGACTCTGCCGCGACCATCGCGGGTGCGTGAGCAACCGGTCTTACCGAGAGTCGGACGCGCGTTGAGTGAGTGATTAGTCTCGGAAAATCCGTAGCGACCGAGTGCACCAAACTGGCAGGATGCGGGTCATGTCAACGGACCTGAGCCTTCGCGATTTGTACGACCACCAGCTGCGCACGGAGGCCGAGGTGGCCGATGCCGACCGAGTTGACCGGATCGGCCCGCTCTGGCTGGGTACCTACCGCAGCCGAGGTCGAGGGTTTATCACCTACGAGTCGATCTCTCAGGACAGTGACCTCCAGGAGCTGGTGACGTCAGCGCTCAAGCTCTTTCAGGCCGATCCGACCATCTTCGAAGTGGAATGGAAGACCCGGCAGCACGATGATCTGCCAAGTCTTCTCGATACCCTCGAAGCGCGCGGATTCGTCCTTGACGAGGCCGAGACGGTGATGGTGGGCACGCTGGAGGCGGTTCTCGCCGCCGACCCAGGCGTGCCTGCGGGGTACCGTGTCGAGCAGGCGGACACGCCCGCTTCGATCCGTGAGGCAGAGGAGCAGGCGGGGCTTGTCTTCGGCCACTCGACCGAGCGGATCGAGCGCACCATCACGCAGTTGGTGGATCGGCTCGAGTCGGCCCCGGAGGCGTTCGAGATGTGGCTGGTTCGCGGGCCCGAGGGCGACGTGGTCTGCTCAGGCCGGATCGAGTTCGTCGACGATACGGAATTTGCCAGCGTGTGGGGCGGAGCTTGTAAGCCCGAGCATCGTGGCCTTGGGCTCTACCGGGCTCTGACTGCAGAGCGAGCCCGTTCTGCCATGCGGCGCGGAAAGATGTATCTGCAGTCAGACTGCACAGAGTTCTCCCGCCCCATCTTGGAAAAGGCGGGCCTGACCCCCGTCACGGTCACAATCCCTGCAACATGGAGCCGGAACTGAGAAGAGTCACTCGACGTCGGCGCACCGAGTTGCAGCAGGCGTGGACTCGGGCTGAAGGACCATCCAGTGATCCGGTCCCGGTAGCTGTTTGAGACCGACCTTCCGGTACAGCCCGTGGGCTTCTCGTGTGGCCAGCATGATGCGACGCAACCCGTAGGGCGCCAAGGCGTCCACCATCCCCTGGGCCAAGACAAGGCCGTATCCAAGGCCCCGGGAGTTCGGCTCGATGAAGACGTCGTCCAACAGTGCGAAGTGGGTGTAGTCAGTGACGGCGCGTCCGTATCCCCGCATGATCTGGTCGTGGTCGAACAGGCCAAACTTCAAGGAGCGGTCCGCGGCCTGCTGCCCGCTTTGGGGATCCATCCACCCCGACAACCAGCCCTCCAACGCGCTGTCCCTCGGCCGGGAGGTCGTCGGCGCCTACATCTGGCTCACACCCACCGGACTACGCGGGCTCTGACCGCGCACTTCTGCCGCTGGCAGGGAGCCGTTAATCAGTCGTGCTGACCTGTGCGGAGCAGATCCAGGCTTACACCACCGCTGTGGGGCCTGTGTTGCTCTATCGCGACGGCGTAGCAGTAGCCGGCAGGGACTTTTTCGCGGGCGAACCGGAAGACCTTCAGGACGTCGCCGCCAAAGAACCGATAGGTTCGTGCCTTGTCCCAGCGCGAGGGTTCGTCGGCCCACCCTGTGTCCGCCTGCCCGGGTGCGAAGCCGACCCGGTAGAGCGGATGAGTCTCGACGCTCACCACGGGCGGGGTCCCCGGAACGTATTCCAGTCCGCCCAGCGCCTGTGGATCGTCCACAGGGTCGGAGTGTGGGGTTGGCCAGTGCTCAGATTCGGGTGAGGACTCCATGTGTCCGAGACTAGGACTCCGCTCCGCTTGCTGGAGTGCGCTTGCCTGGGTCCGTGACAGTCCCGAGCTGACGGCGAACCGTCGCTTGCCGGTTGGCTGGGTCCTGCCGGGGTCGGATGAGTGAAGGCCTGTCGTCGTCTAGCTTTGCGGTGTGAAGCAACCTCCGTCGTTGGATCTGGGCCTGGCGGTCACCGCCGTGGCGGTGACCGCCCTCGAAGGTTGGGCTCTGCTGCCCGTGTATGGCCCGACCTGGTTTGTACTTGCCTACGTGGCCACGTGCCTGGGTTTGTCCGTCACGGTGTCTCTTCGAAGGGTGTTTCGCCGTTCGATGTTCTGCGTCTCGTATGCCTTGCTGGCAGTGATGGGCGTGGTGGTCTGGGCCGCACCGGTGAATCTGGGGGTGAGTCCTTTGATCGTGTGTGCGCCGTTGTCGTTGGCGGTGGTGGCTCGGTGGGAGCCGCCCGCATGGGGTGCTGCGGCGCTGCTCCTGGGACTGTTGGGCGTCTTGATCGCCCCAACTCGTCGGATGCCGGCGCCCTCTCACGGGCTGGATGCGGTGTCGGTGCTGGTGATGGCCGGTACCTATGTCTGGTGCACGGGTCGCCGCCGGGTGGCGCTGGACTATGACCGTCGGCTGGCGGAGCAACGTGAGGTGATGATGGTGGAGGCTGCCGCCGCTCAGGATCGTGCCCGTGCCGAGGAGCGTTCTCGGATCGCGCGGGAGTTGCATGACGTGGTGGCCCACAGCTTGACCGTCGTCAATGTGCAGGCTGCGACGGCGCTGGCGCTCGGTGACCCGGCCGGAGGACGAGCAGCGCTGGCGACGATCCGTGCCGTGAGCCGGCAGGCGCTGGCCGAGACTCGGTCGGTGGTGCACATGCTGCGCACCACCGAGACGATGGACGTCTCCGGGGAACTGCGCACCATCGGGGAGGTGGTCGACCAGGTCCGCGCAGCAGGAGTGCAGGTGGAGTGCGACCTGCCCGATGCGGCCCTGCTGGACCGGTGGCAACAGCAGTGGCCGGTCGCCACCCGGTTGGCGGTGGTTCGCCTCGTCCAAGAGTCCATGACGAATGTGCTGCGCCACGGCGGGAAGCAAGCCAGAATCACGCTGGGCGCCGACACCTCCCACATCACGCTGCGGGTCACCAACGACCTGCGCCCCGATGCGGCCCCGCACCCGCCCGGATTCGGGCTGGCGGGAATGCGGGAACGGGTCGACCTGCTGGGCGGCAGCTTCGCAGCCGGGCCGGTGGGCAAGGTCTTCGAGGTGAAGGCCACCATCCCCTTGGAGAAGGAGGTCCGATGATCCGGGTGGGTGTGGTCGACGACCAGCCGCTGCTCGTCGCGGCCTTCCGGGCCCTGATCGACGCGCAGCCCGACCTGACGGTCATCGGTGTCGGTGCGAACGGCCAGGACGCCATCACGCTCGCGCAAGCCGGTGGCGTGGACGTGTTGCTGCTCGACATCCGCATGCCCGCTCTGGACGGCGTGGCTGCCACCCGGCAGATCACGGCCCTGCCCGATCCGCCCCGGGTCTTGATCCTGACCACCTTCAATGTCGACGACCTGGTGGTGAGTGCGCTGGCATCCGGGGCGCGAGGTTTCCTGCTCAAGGATGCCGAGCCTGCCACCCTGTTGGACGCGATTCGTCGCGTGCACCGCGGCGAGGGCGTGATCGACCCACAGGCCGTCCCCCACGTGCTGCAGGCCTTCGACCACCCCGAGCACCCGCTAGGACCGCCGGTACGGGTCCCCGGGGCCGAGGACCTCACGGCCCGCGAGCGGGACGTGCTGGACCTGATCGCGCGCGGCGCCACCAACCAGGAGATCGCGGCCAGCCTGTTCATCGGGGAAACCACCGTCAAGACCCACGTCGGGAACCTGCTGATGAAGCTGCAGGCCCGCGACCGGGTAGCTCTGGTGCTGCTGGGTCTGACCCTTGGTCTCGGTGGCTGACTCCTACCGTGGGAGGAGGGCCACAACCCTTCCGTGACAGGAGGTTTCACCGCCCACGAGTCGAAAGACTCGAACCATGAACGAAACTCCTTGGGTCGGCTGTGTGGGCCTGACCAAGTCCTTCGGATCCCAGCAGGTGCTGCGAGGCCTTGACATGCGCGTCCGGCCCGGACGGGTGTACGCCCTGCTGGGGCGAAACGGCGCTGGCAAGTCCACCACCCTGAAGATCATGCTCGGCCTGCTGAAGGCCGACGCCGGACAGACCTTCGTGTTCGGTGAACCTTTCACCCGACCCGCCCTGGCCCGGGTGGGCGCGTCCATCGACGGACCAGCCATCTACCCTCACCTGTCGGCACGCGACAACCTGCGGGTGCACGCACTGCTCTCCGGCGCCAGCCCGAAACAGGTTGACATCACGCTGGCCCAGGTGGGCCTGGCCCAGACCGGCAACAAGCGCGCCAAGAGCTTCTCCACCGGCATGAAGGGCCGCCTTGCGCTGGCCATCGCGCTGCTCACCCAGCCCGACCTCCTGGTGCTCGACGAGCCGCAGAACGGCCTTGACCCCGAGGGCATCGTGGAGCTGCGCCGCAGCCTGCGCGACTACGCCGCCAGCGGCCGTACCGTGATCATCAGCTCCCACCAGCTGGGCGAGGTGACCCAACTGGCCGACGACATCGGGGTGATGAACCACGGCGCCATGGTTTACGAGGGCCCCCTCGAGGGCTTCGCGCACGGCGACCTCGAGGATGCCTTCCTCGCCGCCACCCAGGAGCAGGCATGACCAGCCCGTCGCTTGGTGCGGTGCTGCGGGCCGAGGTCCTGCGCTCCAAGCACACCGCCACCCGCATCTACGTCCTCGCCGGACTGTTCCTGACCGCTGAGGCGGCGTTCTCGTGGAAGGCCATCGCCACCCGCGCCCTGACCGGATGGGATCAACTGATCCCACATGTCGTGCTCTACGCCACCGGCCTGTGCTGGCCCCTGGCCGCCCTCATCGTGGCCCTCACCGTGCACCGCGAGGCCGATGCCCGGGAAGGTGGCACGCTGTGGCGGCCCGTCGACCCCCGCACCACGCGAAGCACACGCGCCGTCGTGCTGGGCGCCGCCCTGGTCGGGTTCGTGGTGTTGTTCGTGATGGGGCTGCTGCTGGTCGGAGCATTGTTCGGCTTGCCCCACCCGCCGGTCGGCCGCTTCGCGATGCTCGCCCTGTCCCTGTCCTGCCAAGCGCTGCTCGCCGGCGCCTGTGCCTACCTGCTGGCACCGCTGTTGGGGGTCATCGCCACCACCATCCTCGCCCTGGTCGTCCAGATCGTCGCCACCATCGACGCCGAATCCGCCACATGGGGGCTCAAGCCCTGGTCCTGGCCGCTACGCGCCGCACTGCCCTACCTGGGCACCCACGCAAACGGCGTTGGCCTCGAACCGGATTCCCCGCTGCGGACCATGAGCCCCATCGCACCACTGGTCGGCACGATCGTGCTGGTGGTTCTCGTCACCGCCGCGGCCGTCCGCTGGCCGCTGCACCGCCCCCGGATCACTCGACGTCACTCTGCGCGGCGCGATGCCGTGGTGCATGCCACCCCAGCCACACCGCTGGCGCTCACCTTCACCCAACCGTCGAGACCCGCCCATCCGGTGCGGGCCGCGGCGCTCACGCTCACTCGGCGCGGTGTCGCTGCCCTCACTGTCGCGGCCTGTCTTTCGGTGCTGCTCGTGACTTGGTCGTGGCGCCAGCAGAGCTATCTGACTGGTTTCAGCAGCTGGCTTTTGATCCCCTTGGGCACCGCGATCCTCGCCACGATCAGCTGGGCAGCACTCGAGCCGGCGCTGCGCATCACCGCACTGCGTCGCCGTCCTGAAGCCCTGGCACGCGACGTGCTGCTGGTCGACTCGATCGTCCTGCTGCTGGTCACCGCCAGCATCGCCCTCTGCGCCCAGAGCCTCGGCATCAGCAGCCCGGCGCGCTTTGTGGCGCTGAGCCTGATCGTCGGGGAGGCGAACCTGCTCGTCTGCCTGGCACTCACCGCTCGGTGGGGAACCGGTGCCAGCATCGGTACCACCCTCGTACTCATGGTCACCGGGGCGCTGTTCGGTGGACAGCCCGAACTCGCCCGCACCACCGTGTGGGTCGTCGCGCCCTACGGATACCCCCTGAACGCCACCTCCGCCGGCCGCCTCACGACGGTGATCGCTGTCCTGGCCATCACCCTCACCCTGTCCTGGATCGCTTGGACCCGCACCTTGCGTCGCCGCGCAGCCCAATGACCACCGACCTCACACCCACCGACGATGGCCCGCGCCGCCGCCAAGAGCGCCACTCGATGACACACACCACCTCCGGAACAGCACTCATCTGGGTCGACCTGTGGGAGTACCAATGCTGTGGCACACCCCTCCACGCTGGGGACGTCGCCGACCTCACCGTCTCCCATCTCGCGGAAGCCGACCACTGGCAGACGGCAACGGGAGAGCCCATCACCCTGAGCGCCGGCCACCACAATCGGCCACCGGACAGCTGGCATATCCGCGTGCATGTCGATGACCTGTGGGAAGCCCGAGCAACAGGTGAGAACCACCTCCGACCCGAGCCCTTGTGCCTCAAGCCCATCCGCGTCATGAAGCCCTGGGACGAGGACTGGCAACCAGCCGCTCAGGATGGAGAGCCCGCTGGCTGGATCATGCGAGCAACCATCCTGGGCGAGCTGCCCCCGCGCCCCAACAATCTCCCCTACGGCAATAACCCCAGGCCCCGTACAAGCGAATGACCCAGTAGTCAACCCCAGCAGAGACCACCCGTTGCTCCCGCCGGACCACACGAGACAAGCGGGCACACCGATGAGCATCCCGATCCCACTGTTCGACTCCACCGACCCGATCGTGCGGGCCGTCGCCGCGCACCTGGCTCGCTACAAGGGACTCACCCGCTCCCACACCGAGTCCGACCTGCGCATCTGGTTGCGCTGGTGCGCCGAACACCGCCTCGACCCACTGAAGGCCGAACGCGCGCACATCGAGCTCTACGTGCGCTGGATGCAGGAAGTCCGCGGGTTCAAGGCCTCAACGATCTCCCGGCGGCTGTCTGTGGTGATCGGCTTCTACCGCACCTGCGCCATCGACGGCATCATCCCCACCTCGCCAGCCGAGCACGTCAGGCGCCCGAACGTGCCACCCGAGTCACCCACCCTGGGCCTGTCCCACCTGCAGTTCGAGGCCATGCTCACCACCGCCAAGGCCTCCACGAACATCAACGACTTCGCCTTGGTCGCCATGCTCGGCCTGTTGGGCCTACGCATCTTCGAGGCCTGTGGAGCGAACATCGAAGACCTGGGCGAGGAGCACGGACATCGCGTCCTTCGGGTGCGGGGCAAGGGCGGCAAGGTCGTCCAGACCCCACTCCCACCAGCCGTGCAGCGAGCTATCGAGCGCGCCGTCGACGGCCGCATGTCGGGCCCGATCCTGCGCTGCACACGCGGAACCCGGATGGACCGTCACTCCGCCACCCGACGCCTCCGCGCTCTTGCGAAAGCGGCGGGTGTAACGACGGCGCGGATGCATCCGCACATGCTGCGCCACACCTTCGTCACCACCATGCTCGACGCCGGTGTCGACCTCCGGGACGTGCAGATCGCCGCCCGACACGCCGACCCTAGGACGACGATGCGCTACGACCGCGCCCGCAACAACCTCGACCGGCACCCCAACTACATCCTCGCCGCCTACATGGCCTCCGGAACCTGACCGCAAGACGCACTACTTTGCCGCTGACTTCGCGGCTCCTATCAGCGCAGTTTGAGATCCTGGCTGCTGCCCCGTAGGGCCAAGCTGTGGTCAAGTATCGCTTGGCGTGGTTGCAGGGCAGTGTTGAGCAGGAGCTGCGCGGCTCGGCTTCCTTGTTCGCGGGCTCGGGCATCGATGGTGGTGAGATCGTGTTCCTGGGCGTCGATGGTCCCGTCGAACCCGGTGACCGCCACGTCCTCGCCGACGGTCACCCCACGGGATCGGAGTACGTCGCAGCAGCCGACGGCGAGCTGGTCTCCGACGCAGGCGAGCGCGGTCAGGTGGGAGAAGCGCTCAAGCGCAGCGGTCGCCGCGGCCGCGCCGGCTGCGCGGCTCCAGTGGGTGGCTTGGACGACCATGGGGGTTGCCACCTGGAGGCCTTCGACCAGACCGGTGAGCCGTGGCCACGCTCCGTGGGGTTCCTGATCTGCGACGTACTGGTCCC
>NZ_BAAGQL010000002.1:0-4538 GCF_054783495.1 Luteococcus sediminum
CTGGATCAACCAACCCGCCGACAACACCGGCATCGAGCTAGCCGCCTAACACCCACCGGCCTCAACTACCTTGACAAATTCCGATCGGCCTGTTCGCCGCCACCAACATTGACGACATCGTCGTGCTCGTGGTGCTGTTCCTCGCCTCTCGTCGGGGAAAGCCAAGACCATGGCAGATCGTCGCGGGGCAGTACCTCGGGTTCATCACCCTCGTCGTGGTCAGCGTGGTGGCCGCTTTGGGCTTGACGATCATCCCAGACTCCTGGGTCGGGCTCCTTGGGCTGATCCCTCTAACCATCGGCATCTGGACGCTCGCGCGGGGGCTACGCCGCAACCAGGCTGATGACGATGGTGAAGCAAAGATCACTGCAGTCGGGTTGTGGGGCGTCGCCGGGATCACGATCGCCAATGGTGCCGACAACATCTCCCTCTACACGCCGATCTTTCGCACCAGCGCACCCGCTGACGTCGTGGTCATGATTGGAGTGTTCCTCCTCCTCGTGGCCGTCTGGTGCGGCGCGGGACGGCTGATCGGAACGCACGAGGCCGTCACCGATGCGTTGGAACGGGTCGAGCATTGGCTTGTCCCCGCAGTGTTCATCGGACTGGGGCTGTTCATCCTGATCGAGTCCGGCGTCGTCCTCCGGCTCTCGGAGGTCTTCGCATGACGTCGCGCGAGACCGGCCACGAGCCCGAAGCACGAGAAGTTCCCCCGCCGCGGCGCTGGCAACTCACCGTGGGAGCGTTCACGCTCGGCGCGTTGGTAGTCCTCGTCGACCAGGGGACCAAAACTTGGGCCGAAGCCACACTTACCGAGGGCGAACGCGTCCCTTTGATCGGCAACCTGTTGGGTTTGCAACTTGCCTACAATCCCGGCGCGGCCTTCTCCTTCGGCGAAGGCTCCACCCCGGTGTTCGCTCTGGCGGCCGTCGTTGCTACGGTCACCGCGGTCGTCTTCGCCTTGCGTGTCCGGCGACCTAGGTGGGCGATCGTGATCGGTGCGCTCGGTGGAGCCGCCGCCTCGCACACCGGCGACCGGCTCTTCCGCGAGCCAGGGTTTGCCCAAGGTCATGTCGTGGACTTCCTGGCATACGGCACCTGGTTCATCGGCAACGTTGCGGACATCGTGATCGTCGCGGTCGCGATCACCGGAGTGCTCCTCATGCTCCGCGAGCGGCCCGGCGAGTGACGCCGCTTTAGCGAACACAGCGGCAGCATCGGAGAGTTCACTACTTCCCCAGGCGGCGAGATCTCCCTCGAGGTCAAAAGTTACGGCAGCTACCGGGTCCAACTGGTCCCGCGGACGACCGTCCATGAGACACCACGGCAGGCGAGCGTCCAGATCGGCGCGTCGTGTCTCATGGCCCGTGTCCGAGACCTATGTACCGCGAGGGACGTTGGCGGTACATTCGGGTCATGGCTTCGATCGGATACGCGCGCGTCTCGACCCGGGAGCAGAACCCGGACGGGCAGACAGACCTGCTCGCCGCCGCGGGGTGCGAGAAGGTGTTCGTCGAGCACGCCTCGGGAGTGCTGGCCAAGCGACCCGCGCTCGACGACGCTCT
Organism: Luteococcus sediminum; assembly: GCF_054783495.1. Classification (NCBI taxonomy): domain Bacteria; kingdom Bacillati; phylum Actinomycetota; class Actinomycetes; order Propionibacteriales; family Propionibacteriaceae; genus Luteococcus; species Luteococcus sediminum. The sequence continues at coordinate 1,566 of NZ_BAAGQL010000002.1, forward strand.
GGACTACTTGCGCTCAGGTGACACCCTCGTGGTGACCAAGCTCGACCGGCTCGGGCGGTCGGTGCGCAACCTCAAGGAAGTCGTCGAGAGCCTCCAGCAGCGAGGCATCGGTCTCAAGGCGCTGTCTCAGGGCATCGACACCACGACACCGGGTGGCCGCCTGTTCTTCCACATGCTCGCCGCGATCGCTGAGTTCGAGCATGACCTGATCGTCGAGCGCACCCAGGACGGTCTTGCCGCCGCCCGAGCGAGAGGTCGCAAGGGCGGCGGCCGGTTCAAGATGACGGCGACCAAGGCGCGCCAGGCCCGGGCGATGTACGACGAGAAGTCCTACACGGTCCAGCAGATCGCTGAGACGTTCGGTGTCTCGCGCGGCACGATCTACCGTCACCTCGCCCAAGACGCACGGCCGATGTGAGGTGAGGGGACGTGCCTGCGCGGTGGGAGGTCTCAGACAAGATCGCTCTCCTGCGCCAGCACGACAACGGTGTCCCATGGACGCGGCTGGCAGCCGAGTCGGGTGTCTCGTTGCGCACCCTCTCGCGCTGGGCGCGCGCCTACCGGGCTGACTCCACCTCGCACGGCCTCGCTCGGCGCCAACGCAGCGATCATGGCCGGCGCCGCATCCCGACAGAGCTGATCGAGATAGTCGAAGCGCTCGCCCTGGCAAAGCCGGCTCCGACAGTGGCGTTCGTCCACCGCCGCGTTGCTGGGATCGCACATGACCGCGGCCTGTCTGCCCCCAGCTACTCCAGCGTCCGGAGCCTGGTCACCGGGATCGATCCCGGGCTGCGCGCTCTGGCCGAGCACGGGGACGCGGGGTACCGGGACAGGTTCGAGCTGGTGCTGCGGCGCTCGGCCGAGCGACCCAACGAGCAGTGGCAGGTCGACCACACTCTCCTAGACGTGGCGATCCTCGGCGCCAAGGGAACCCAGGTGCGCCCGTGGCTGACTGTGGTCCTGGACGACTACTCCCGCGCCGTGGCCGGCTACACCCTCTTCCTCGGCGCACCTTCGGCCGAGCAGACGGCGCTCGCCCTGCACCAGGCCGTCAACGCCAAGACGAACCCAGGCTGGCCGGTCTGCGGGCTGCCCGAGGTCCTCTACAGCGACCACGGCTCGGACTTCACCTCCGCTCGCCTCGAGCAGGTCTGCCTGGACACCCACATCCGGCTGATCCACTCCCGAGTCGGGGTCCCCCAGGGTCGAGGGAAGATCGAACGGTTCTACCGGACCGTCACCACCGAGCTCCTGCCGCACCTGCCCGGGTACATCCCGCACGGCACGAACGGTGCCCCGGTCACGACCCCGGCGCTGACGCTCGAAGACCTCGACGTCATCGTCGAGCAGTACGTCGTCGCCGAGTACAACACCCGCCCTCACTCCCAGACCCACCAGGGGCCCAACGACCGGTGGAGCGCGAGCGGCTTCATCCCGCGCAGCCCCGCCCACCCCGAAGATCTCGACCTGCTCCTGCTCACCGCGGCCACCACCCGCAAGGTCCAGCGCGACGGCATCCAGTTCGCCTCGACCCGCTACCTGTCCACAGTCCTGGCCGCCTACGTCGGGGAGCAGGTCACCGTCCGCTTCAACCCGCGCGACGTCGGGGAGATCCGCGTGTACTTCAACGACGAGTTCTTGTGCCGGGCGATCGCCCCCGAGCTATCCGCCGAGTCAATCTCCCTCGACCAGCTCCAAGCCGCCCGCCGCCAACGCCGCCGCGACCTCAAGCACCAGCTCCGCCAACACCGCACCCTCGCCAGCGCCCTCCCCGGCGACACCCGCTACACCCCACCAGCAGGCAGCACCGACGACACAGCACCGCCACCGGCTCCTGAGCCCCGACCACGACATGGACTGCGTCTGTATGCCACCGACTAACAAGCTCTCCGTGCTCGGCAAAGACGACGACGGCCGGCGGTTCCTCACCGGCACCTTCGACGAGGTCAACTCCCCCGCCCCGCACCCTCACCCCGCACCGGCCTTCCACAGCACCCGCGAGCACCGGCGGTTCACCGAGTTCGCCGACACCGTGCGCACCCACCGCTACATCGGACTGTGCTGGGGCCCACCCGGGATAGGAAAGACACTCTCAGCCCGCCACTACGCCGGCGTCGACGACTGGGAACAGTGGCAGTCCGTGGTCGCCGACGCGGTCGGGCCCGTACCGCCGCGCGTCCTAGAAGCACGCACCGCGTTCTACACCCCCACGGTGGCCGCCACCGTCAAGCAGATCGACCAAGGACTGCCCCGAGCCTGCCAGGCGATCTCCTACGCGATCGACTACGCCGAGCTCGGCCTCGTCGACCCCTACCTCTACGACGCCTCACGCTCCTCCGGGCGCACCGAGCTCCTGATCATCGACGAAGCCGACAGGCTCAAGAGCGCGGGCCTCGAGCAAGTCCGCGACTACTACGACCGCCACCACATGGGCGTCATCCTCATTGGCATGCCCGGCATCGAGAAACGCCTCGCCCGCTACCCCCAGCTCTACAGCCGCATCGGCTTCGCCCACGAGTACCGGCCCCTCGGACCCGACGAGCTCACCGCTGTCCTCTCCGCGCGCCTCCCTGCACAGCACAACACCGACCACGACCCGATCGCCCACGCCGCCGCCCTGGCCACCATCGCCCGCATCACCGCCGGCAACTTCCGACTCCTCGATCGCCTGATCACCCAGATCGAACGCGTTCAGACCATCAACGACCTCTACACCCTCTCCCCAGAGCTCGTCGACGCCGCCAGAGAAGCCCTCCTCATCGGCCACTGAGCGCTCTCAGAAGCACGCCACCAACCGATGCGATCCACACGTTCCTCTCGATAAGTTGCGTTGGTGTCCGGTGAGGGTTCCACTTACGGGACGGTCAATGCTCATGCCGCAGACCTCCCCGGGAGCGTCCGATTAACGGTGTAAGTGGCGGTTTCGTTACTGGTGGGTGCTGGCCGCGGGCATGCGGTCAGCGAAGGTGGTGG
>NZ_BAAGQL010000003.1:0-1306 GCF_054783495.1 Luteococcus sediminum
CTATCCCGGTCAGGGCCCACTTGAAGTGTGGCAGGTCGATGGCAGCGTTGCGGCACAGCTCTCCTGACAGCATCGAGCGAGGCATCGAGGTCGAACTCATTCGAATCTGCGCCAAGGGCTTCACGCGAAATCAGCGGCAGAAGTGCGCGTTGCGTGAACTCCTGCTGCTGGGAGGATCGGGGTATGGATTCTCGGAGGATCACGGCAGACGACGGGGTGGCGCTGCACGTCGCCGTGGAAGGCGGCGGCCCTGACGTGGTGGTCCTGTCCGGCGGCCCTGGGTGCGTGCACTATTTGGCTGACCAGCGCATCGCGCCGTCCGGGTTCCGGTGTTGGTTTCCCGATCCCAGGGGCGTGGCGGCTTCGGGCGGAGGTCCACACACGATGACTCGCGCCGTGGCGGACCTGGAGGCGATCCGCATTGCGTTGGGCGTCGAGTCGTGGATTGTGCTCGGCCATTCGTGGGGCTGCGACCTCGGTGTCCGCTACGCCCTCGACCACCCCGAGGCGGTGCGAGGCGTCGTGGGCATGTGCGGCCATGGATTCCACAACGACAGAGGGTGGTCAGCCGCCTACGAGGCCGGCAAGTCCACCCAAGAACAGGTACCGATCGACTATGTCCCCGAGGTCCATGTAGAGCTGTGGGCGTCGTTCAAGGAGGACTGGCTGCGCTCGCCCGACCTGTGGCGGCGGTTGGCTGACACCCCAATACCGATGAGCTTCGTCTCGGCCGGCGGCGACATTCGCCCCAGTTGGCCCATGGAACAGCTCGCCCAACTCATCCCCCGCGGCCGGTTCCGTATCGTGCCCAGCGTGGTGCACGACTTCTGGGCCACGGAGCCAGAACTCTGGGCCTCCACCGTCACAACGGAGTGTCAAGAACTCGTGACTAATGACTGATCCGCAGCGCGGCATAGGAACGTGTTTGAGCACACGGGGTCTGGCGTGAGGGAACGTCCTCCTGCTGCGCTTGGAGGGCTTGGTGTCCCATCGCATGCAAGGAGGACGTTCATGTCTCACGCTAGTGGTGTTTCCCGTGGTGACCGCAACCGCAATGCCCGCCTGAGCCGGCTCCGGGAGGCGGTCCCGGTCACGAACGCGATCGTCGGGATCGACCTTGCGGACGCGAAGCAGATGCTGGTGGTCTGCGACCACGACTCGAAGGTCTTGGCCCGACGAACCTTCCGTTGCAAGGCCTGGGACCTGGGCAAAGCGTTGGACTGGGCCGCGGACCGCGCCGCGAAGGCCGGTTACGCGGGTGTCACGGTCGCCTGCGAACCGACCGGACACCGTTGGCGCGTCCTGG